>JAIUNH010000066.1 GCA_020161965.1 Pseudomonadota bacterium | reverse complement strand
ACATCGAAGCCTTCGCGACGCAAGGCGTCGATCGCGGGCGCCACGATACGCGCATCCTCGTCGCCCATCGCCCCGTCCTCGCCCGCATGCGGATTGAGACTCGCGATCGCCAAACGCGGCCGTGCGATACCGAAATCGCGCATCATCGACGCGGCGGTTATGCGCGCCGCCGCGACGATCGCATCGGCGGTCAACTCATCGATCGCGCGGCGCAGCGACAGATGGATCGTCACGGGCACGACGCGCAACTCGGGACAGGCGAGCATCATCACCGGTTCGGCCACGCCCGACAGCGCGCCGAGATATTCGGTATGGCCGGGATATTTGAATCCGGCGGCGTAGAGATTCGATTTCTGGATCGGATTGGTGACGACGGCACCCGCCGCCCCCGCCATCGTCAACGCGACCGCGCGATCGATCGACGCGATGACCGCTTTCGCGTCCGCCGGATCGGGTTTGCCGGGCGTCGATGACACTTTCATGTCGAGCGGCAGAACCGGAAGCGCGTCGCGAAACACCGACGCGGCCTCGGCTGGCGACGCGATCTCGCGAACCTTCATGTCCAGGCCGAATTGCGGCGCGATCGCCGACAGGCGCGCGGGATCATCGATCGCGACGAAGACCGGCCCCGCCCCGCGCAAATTGAGCCAAGCTTTCAACGCGATCTCGCCGCCGATCCCGGCGGGTTCGCCCATCGTCAACGCCAAAGGTAAGGCTGGATTCATGGGGCGCAGGGATAGGCCGCACAGGTCCGCCGGTCAACGCCGATCCCGTGGCGGCTGCCATGCGCGGGGGTTACAATTTTCCGAACGATTCGCGACATCGCCCACCAAGGATCGGAAACGGCCGCCATGCCGCGCCTGCGCTATTTGCTACATCCCTTCGACAAGCCGTTCGGCGGCGTGGCGACGATTCATCGCCATGTCGAGTGGCTGACGGCGGCGGGGTTCGACGCGGCGATCGCAATGGCCGCCCCACCCGCCCAGGATTTCTACGCCTCGCGCGCCAAGTTCGATTTCGCCTATGCGCCGCAAGCGGGCGACCGCGTCGTGATCCCCGAAGGCTTGCCGCATCTATTGGCGCCGATGACGAATGCACCGATACGGCGCATCCTGTTTTGCCAGAACCAATACTACCTGCCCTTCGGCGTGGACCCGCTAGCTGGGATCGCGGAATTCGGCGTCGATCGCGTGCTGGGATCAAGCATCGCGGTGCGCGATTTCTTCCACGATGTTTACGGCGTCGAGATCCCGATCGTGCCCTACGCGATCGATCCGGTAGAATACGCGCCCGCCGCCAAAACGCGCGCGATCCTGCTGATGCCGCGCAAACGCGCCGATCTGGCGGCGTTGATCCATCACACGTTCAAACGCCGCCACAAGCGCCACGCCGATATTCCTTGGCTGTCGATCGACGGCGCCACGTCTTCCCAAGCGGCGGCGGAAATGGCGCGCGCGCAATGGTTCCTGTCGCTGTCGCATCGCGAATCCTTCGGCCTGCCCCCGCTCGAAGCGATGGCGTGCAAAACGATCCCGGCCGGGTTCATGGGCGATGGCGGACGCGAATACATGTCCGCCACGAACGGCTTTTGGGCGGAGGAGGAAGATTGGTTGGCTTGCGCCGATGCGCTCGCCGCCGCGATCGACATGGTCGATAAGGATCCGTCCGCACATCAAGCGATGCTCGATGCCGGTGCGGCGACGGTCGCCGCCTATTCGCCCGAACGCGCCAAAGCGGCATTGCTCGAATTCTGGCGCGACGAATTGGCATGACCGCGAAACTATTCTGGACCGATCCCTATGCCACGCATTGCGATGCGACCGTGACGGCCGCCGGCGACGATTGGGTCGAACTCGACCATACGGTCTTTTTCGCCGAATGCGGCGGCCAGGAAAGCGATCGCGGCAGCATCGCCGAATGCCCCGTGCGCCAAGCGACGCTACACGACGACGGCCGCATCGTTTATGCGCTCGCCCCCGGCCACGGCTTGACGCCGGGCCGCGCCGTGAAAGTCCAAATCGATTGGGCGCGGCGCTACGCGTTGATGCGCCTGCATTTCGCGGCGGAGATCGTGCTCGAACTCGCCTTGCGGCGCTTTCCCGGCGTGGAACGGATCGGCGCGCATATCGCCCCCGACAAGGCGCGCATCGATTTCGTCTGGCCCGAGAGCGTGGCGCCCGCTTTGCCCGAGATCGCCGACGCGGCCAACGCGATCGTCGCCGCCGACCGGCCGATCCTGTCCGCCTTCGAACCGGGAATGGAAACGGCCGAGCGGCGCTATTGGGAGATCGCGGGTTTCGCGCGAGTACCCTGCGGTGGCACGCATTTGAAGCGCAGCGGCGAAATCGGCACGGTCGCGCTGAAACGCCGCAACCCTGGCAAAGGCAAGGAGCGGATTGAGATTTCCGCGGCCGCGCCGTTGGGCTAAGGTGACGCCATGCCGCTGACCGGACTTTTCCATATCGCCATCAAAACCGCCGATCTCGGCGCCACGGTGCGTTTCTATTGCGACGTGCTGGGTTTGCGCCAAGCCAAGCGCCCGGCCTTCGATTTTCCCGGCGCGTGGCTTGCCCTGCCCATGCCCGGCGGCGACGCGATTTTCCATATCTATGCGGGCGGGCCCGCGATGGGCCCGTCGGGCATCGCGCCCAATGGCACGGCCGCGATCGACCATGTCTCGCTCGCCGCGATCGGCTTCCACGATTATCGCGCGAAGTTCGAGCAGTTCGGCCTGCCCTATCGCGAATTCCTCGTGCCCGGCACGACGCTGTGGCAGTTGTTCGTTTACGACCCGTCGGGCGTGCAGCTCGAATTGACGTTCGAGGGGGCGGCCGAGCCCGGCCGCCAGCCCGACATGTCGCCGGGCCACGGCTATCTCGCCGGCACGAATTTCTTCGATCCCGAAAAATACAAAAGCTTCGCGACGCGCGAATTCGCCTGAACTAAGGCAGGCGCACGACGATCGTCGTGCCTTTGCCCGGCGTCGAGGCGATATCGAGCGTGCCGTTTTGCGCCTCGACCAAGCCCTTGGCGATGGCAAGGCCCAAGCCCACGCCGTCGCGCGGCGTGCCCGCTTCGCGCTCGCCGCGCTCGAACGGTTTGATGACGCGCGCGAGATCCGCCGCATCGATCCCGCGTCCCGTATCGGCGATCTCCAACACCGCACCGCTATCGCCGTCGCGCGTCAAACGCACGCGCACCGCACCGCCCGCATCGGTGTATTTGATCGCGTTGCCGATCAAATTCAGCGCGATTTGCGACAATGCCCGCGCATCCGCTTCGATGTCGATATCGGGGGCAAGATCGGTGGCGAACGAAACGCCCTTCTGCGACGCCGCCATCGCCAGCGTTTCCAAAGCGAGAGAAAGCGTGTCGGCGACGTTCAACTTTTCGCGCGCCAATTCGAGCTTGCCGCTTTCCAGCCGTGCGGCCTCCAGCACATTCTCGACCAGCGTGCGCAGTAACTCGCCGGAATGGGTAACGCTCGTCGCGTAATCGGCGATCTTGGCGAGGTGCGTCGGGCCCTTCGCGGGATCGGCGGCGATACGCGCGATCAATTCGCCGAAACCGATAATGGCGTTGAGCGGCGTGCGCAGATCGTGGCTCATCGCCGCGAGGAATCCCGCTTTCGCGCGTGCGGCTTCCTCCGCCGCTTCGCGCGCAGCGACGAGCTGAAGTTCGAGCGCACGGCGCTGCGAAAGATCGATCAGCCAGATCGCGATCCCCGCCCCGCCGTTATAGCTGCCGCGCGCGAAGGTCAGGCGCATATGCGCCTTGCGCCCGCGCGCCAGCATTATGTCGGTCTCGATCTGCTCGGGCGCACCGCCCGCGACGATCGTCTCGGCGACCTTCTTCCAAATGGCGGTGTCGGCGAACATCGATGCGGGCTCGAACGCGGCAAGACCTTGCGCGTCGAGCCCGAACGCCTCGAGGAACCCGGCATTGGCGTAGCGCAAACGCGACGCATCGACCGCCAGCAGCCCGAACGGGATCGGCCCGCCATCGAGCATCTGTACGGCCGAGCGATCGGCCGCGCGCGTCAAGGCCGCGGCGGTTTCCAGCGCGAAGCGACGATGGCGATCGTTGCAGCGTGCGACAATCTCGGGGCTTGCCCCGCGCGGGCTGACCGCGCGCCACATCGGCGGTCCGGACAGGCCGATATTGCCGACCGCGAAGCCTTCGATGGGACCGCGAGGGCTGCCGACGGGCACTACGAACCGGCACCAGGTGCGCACCGCGAAGCCGGCGCCGCCGGCGTTTTCGGTATAGAGCGTCTTGCGCCGTTTGCCGGCCGCGAGATAGCCCGCCTGATAGTAACGCGCGAAATGCGTGCGCGTGGCCATCGACGACAAACGCTGCCCGGCCCAGGAATAGCCGCCCGCACTCGCCAGCGCCTCGCCGTAATGGACGTACTCCATGTCGCCGTCGTCGAGCAGGCGGACGACCAGCGAATTGGCCGCGATCTCGGCATGGCTTGGCGCCTGCAACGCATCCAGCACCCCCGCCATCCCGCCGCGCGCGAACAGCGGCATGCTCTCCGCGAAGGCGCGCAACGTGGCATGCGGCAGGGTCGCCACATCGGGCGTCCAGCACGCATAGGGCAGAACCAGATCGGCCGACTTGAAAATGCCCTCGATCGCCGCCTCACGATCGTCGAGGAGGGCGCGGGTCATGCTCTGAACGAGAACGTCGGCGGCGGGACTGTCGGTCATGTCAATTCAGCGGCGAGAATGAATGTCAATATAACTTCAAAACCCATTGATATGAATATTGTTTTCATCGACGCATCTGCAATATCCGAAAATTTTAGGGAACCTTTAACGTTAACCGGATATCGTCCGATGATCCGCCGAACCCATCCGCTCGAAGAATCTCGGGTGGGGATGGAAGCGGAGGAGTTCGTTTGACGTGAATGCGACACCGCCCCCGTCCGAAGCCGAACCGGCGCCGCAGCGCCGGCGGGGAACGCTCGCGTCCTGTTTCCCGGCGATCGCCAAGCATTTCGATCTGGCCGAGGCGGCCGCCGCCCTGGTCCAGCCGGCCGATACGCCCGCCGCCTTCGTCGAAAATTGCGCCAAGCTCGGCATCGAGGCCGAAGCGCGCACGATGATGCTGGAGGCGATCCCGCGCCAGCCTTTGCCCGCCGTGCTGCTGTTGAAGAACGGCGAAGCGGCGATCGCGGCCGACGCCAAGCCCGACGCCTTGCGCATCTATTGGCCCGACGACGATCGCTTCGAATGGTACGGCTTCGAGGATCTCGGCAAGATCTACGCGGGTGCTTGCGTGTTCGCGCAATTACGCCGCAAGCCCGACGAGGAAGACGTCGAGGAAAAGACCGCGCCGCCGCGCGGCAAGCGCTGGTTCTGGCAGGCGCTGTTCCTCGCCTGGCCCACCTATATCCACGTATTGCTCGCTTCCGTCGTTGTCAACGTGATGGCGACCGTGGCGCCGATGTATTCGATGAGCGTCTATGACCGCGTCGTACCCAACGGCGCCATCGAGACGTTGTTCGTGCTCTCGTCGGGCATCCTACTGGTCTATCTGTTCGATTTCGCGATCCGCATGCTGCGCGGCTATTTCGTGGATCATGCGGGCAAGAATGTCGATGCGCTGCTCGCCAGCCGCATCTTCGACCAAGTGATCCGCATCCGATTGGAAGCGCGCCCGCCGACCGCCGGCGGCTTCGCCAACAACCTGCGCGAATTCGAATCGCTGCGCGAATTCTTCTCCTCCGCCACGGTCAACACACTGGTCGATCTGCCCTTCGTGGTGATGTTCCTGGCGCTGATCTGGTGGATCGGCGGCTGGCTGGTGCTCACGCCCTTGATCGCCATTCCGCTGGTGCTGATGGTCGGCGTGCTGATCCAAATCCCGCTCGACCGCGTCGTCAAACAAGCGATGGCGTTGGCGGCCCTGCGCCACGGCGTGCTGGTCGAAACCATCTCCGGCCTCGAAACCATCAAGGCCGTCGGTGCGGGCGACAAGATGCAGCAGCGCTGGGAAGCTTCGGTTGGTGCTTCGGCCGAAGCGGCCGTGAAGTCGCGCACCTGGTCGTCGCTGGCGATCAACTTCTCCTCGCTCGCGCAGAACCTGACGACGATGATCATGATCGTCCACGGCGTCTATCTGTTCGTCGAGATGCAGCTGACGACCGGCGCCCTCATCGCCTGCACGATGCTCGCGGGCCGCGCGATGGCGCCGATCGGCCAGATCGCCGCTTTGCTCACGCGCTTGAAGCAAAGCCAAGCCTCGCTGCAGACGCTCGATCAGATCATGAAGCTGCCGCAGGAAGGCAACTCCAAGAAACGCTATCTGGAGCGTACGGGCCTGACGGGCGAGATCGAATTCCGCAACGTGTCCTTCGCCTATCCGGGCCAAGGCAACGAAGTGCTGCGCAATGTCAGCTTCACGATCCGCCCGGGCGAGCGCGTGGGCATCGTCGGCCCGATCGGCTCGGGCAAAAGCTCGATCCTCAAGCTCATTCTCGGCCTCTACACCGCCAAGGACGGCCAGATCCTGGTCGGCGGGGCCGATATCCGCCAGTTGGCGCCCGAAGATCTGCGCAAGCATATCGGCTGCGTGCCGCAGGATGTCGTGCTGTTCGCCGGCTCGGTGCGCGAGAATATCTCGCTGGGCGCGCCGCTCGCCGACGATGCGCAAATCCTCGAAGCAGCACAGCTCGCCGGCGTGGACGAATTCGTGCGCCAGCATCCCGAAGGCTATGACTGGGCCGTGGGCGAGCGCGGCGAGCGTCTGTCCGGCGGTCAGCGTCAAGCGATCGCACTGGCGCGCGCGCTGTTGTTGAAGCCGCGCGTGCTGGCGATGGACGAGCCGACCTCCGCGATGGACCAAGGCTCCGAACAGGCGATGAAGATCCGCCTGGAGGAAGTTCTCGACGGCCGCACGCTGGTGCTGATCGCGCATCGCCCGTCGCTGCTCACCCTCGTTTCGCGCCTGATCGTCGTCGATCGCGGCCGCATCATCGCCGACGGCCCGCGCGAGCGCGTGCTCGACGCGCTGGCCAAGCGCCGCACGCCGCCGCAAGGCGGCGGACGCGCGGTCGAACGCGTGGGGAATTGAGCATGTCGGTTCCCGCGCGCGCCCTTCCCCCGCCCGACCGGCTTTCCGGCGCGTTGATCACGCCGCCCGCCGGCGGGGCGATGTTCTTGATCGCCGTCGCGGCATTGATCGTGTCGCTCGGCGCTTGGGCGGCGATCGGCAAGCTCGACACCTACGCGTCCGGCCAAGGCAAAGTCGTGCCGTCGCTGCAAATCCAGCGCATTCAGAATCTCGAAGGTGGCATTCTCGAACGGCTCTATGTCGGCGAAGGCGATCGCGTCGCCGTCGGCCAGATGCTGGCGCGCATCGACGACGTCGCCTTCGCATCGGAACTGCAACAGAACCGCCAGAAATATCTGGCGCTGATGGCAGCGGCTTCGCGCCTGGAAGCGGAAGCGGCGATGCGTCCCAGCGTCGCCTTCCCCGAGGAAGCGTTGCGCCAAGGCGTGTCCTTCGTCGAGACCGAGCGTTCGCTGTTCGCCGCGCGCAAGGAAGAGCTCGACGCCGCGCGCGAAGGCCTCTCCCGCAACCTCGCCCAGCGCCAGCAGGAACTGCGCACGCTGGTCGACCGGGAAATCTGGCTCTCGCGCAGCCTCGACCTCTCCAACCGCGAACTCGAGATCGTGCGCGAAGTGGCCGAGCGCGGCTATCGCTCGCAGCTCGATCTTCTGCGCTTGCAACGCCAGTCGAACGAAATCGAAGGCCAGCTGCGCACGACGCGCTTCCAGATCCCGGGGCTTCGCGCCGCGATCGCCGAAGTCGAAGCCAAGCTCGACGAGCGCGGCCGCACCTATCAGCGCGAAGCGTCGACCGAGCTTGCCCGCGTGCGCGCTGAATTCTCCGCGACCGCCGAAATTCTGCGCTCGATGGCCGATCGCGTCGCGCGCCGCGACGTGCGCTCGCCGGTCGCGGGCACAGTTAAGCAAATCGCCGTGCGCACCATCGGCGGCGTGCTCGAACCCGGCTCCGTCATCATGGAAATCGTGCCCGGCGAGGACGAATTGCTGGTCGAGGCGCGCGTGCGCCCGATGGACATCGCCTTCGTCCATATCGGCCAGGAAGCGCTGGTGAAAATCACCGCCTATGATTTCTCCATCTATGGCGGGATCAAGGGCGCGGTCTCGGCGATCAGCGCGGATTCGATCCCCGACGACAAGGGCGAGCCCTGGTTCCTAGTGCGCGTGCGCGCCGACCGGATGGCGCTGGGCACGGCCGACCGGCCGTTGCCGATTTCGCCCGGCATGACCGCACAGGTCGATATCGTTACTGGCGAACGGACGATCTTGCAGTATCTTCTGAAACCGATCCTCAAGACGACCGACCGCGCAATGACGGAACGATAAACCGGGGAAACAATGGCCGAGAAACCGACCCGCCCGCCCGCCGCCAAACAAGCCGCCAAACCGGCGGCCAAACCCGCCGCCGCGCCCGCGAAACCGCCCGCGCCGGCCGCCGCACCGGCGGCCCCGACGATCCGCGAAGCCGCACCGGCCGGCGACATGCCGCCGCTCTACGCGCGCGTGCGGCCGATCGACCCCCAGCGTCACGAACAATTCGCCGTACTCGAAGCCCGCGACTTCAAATTCGCCGCCAAGACCCGCGCCGTGCCGATCACGGGTGCGGAATTCCCGGTCGCCGCGCGCGAATACCCCATCGTCTTCGTGACCAAGCCGTCGCCGATGGCTGCGGTGCTGGTGGGTTTGCGCGCCGACGAAAACCTCTATGTCGGCGACGACGGCAAATGGCGCCAGGGCGCCTATATGCCCGCTTATCTGCGCCGCTACCCCTTCCTGATCGCGCAATCGAACGACGGCCAGCGCCTGATCCTTTGCATCGACGAAGGCTCGCCCCTCGTCTCGACCGAACAGGGCATGCGCTTCTTCGAGAACGGCAAGAAATCGGCCTATCTCGACCGCATGCTGCAATTGGGCGCCGATATCCATCGCGATCAGGTGCGTACCGCGCAGATCGTCAAACTGCTCGGCGATTTGGGCCTGCTGATCGAACGCCGGATCGAAGCCAAGCTCGCCAGCGGCGAGACGGTCGGCTTCCAAGGCTTCGGCATCGTCGACGAACGCAAACTCAACGAGCTCCCCGACGACAAGTTCCTGGAGCTGCGCAAATCGGGCGGGCTCGGCCTCGTCTATCTGCACCTCGTCTCGTTCGCCAATCTGCGCCATCTGGGCGATATCGCGGTCCAGCGCGGCAAGAAAACCGCCTGATCCGACCGACGTAACGCCTGAAAAACGAAGGGCGGCTTCTTGCGAAGCCGCCCTTTTTCTTTGCGCGATAGGCTTGCCGGTTACGGCGTCGAGCTTTGCTGCGCCGTGATCGCGTGCTGGCTGAGCAGATCGTCGATCGAGGTCTGCACGCCGACCAGCAACACGCCCCATTCCGGCGTCGAGGAACCTTCGCTCGTCACGCCGATATAGGTGCCGCCGGCACCCGCGTCGTATTGCGCGGTGAGCATCGCGGCCCAATCCGCCGGCACGTCGGCGCCGAACAGCGCGGTGACGTCGATCGTATCCTCAGCCGCTTGGAAGCCCACGACGGTGTCGGGCGCATCGCCCGGCCCTTCGTTGGTCGCCGTGACGACGACATTGTCGTGCACGTAATCCTGAAGGTTCCAATTGCCCGACAACACGCCGGGGCCGGCCGAATGCTCGGCCTCGCCGAAGAGATCGATCGTGTGCGTGGCTTGCGTGACGCCGCCGAAACCGTCGTCGACTTGGTAGACGAAGCTCTGCGGCCCCACGGCATTGCCGCTGGGCTGATAGTTGAAGCTGCCGTCGGCGTTGAGCGTCAGCAAACCGTCGGCCGGGCCAGAGACCAGCGAGAAGGTCAGCGCGTCACCCTCGGCGTCGGTCGCCAGGATCTGGCCGGCGATCGGCCCTTGCGAGAGCAGCGCCGTCTCGTGGCTCGGCGATTCGATCACCGGCGCGTCGTTCGGCGTGACGGTGATTTCCACCCAGCGCTGTTCGGACTGGCCGTTCCAATACGCCGTCACCAGGAAACGATCGGTGCCGGCGAAATCCTGGTTGGGCGTGTAGACGAACGTGCCGTCGGCGTTGAACGCCAGCGTGCCGTGCGACGCCCACGATTCCTGATTATAGGCCGTGCCGTCGGCGCTGCCGCCGACATAGCCGGACAGCGTGTGGCCGCTATCGGTCGTCAGGCCTTGCGTCCAGATCATCGGATCGACGACCGAGGACACGTAGATGCTGGGCGCTTCCAGCGTGACCATACCGCCGTCGGCGTCGGTGACCGTGTACGAGAACGTATCCCAGCCGTGATAATTGGCGTTGGGCGTGTAGACGAAATCGCCGTTCGCGTCGATTGTGACCGTGCCGTGCGCCGCCTGACGATCGACCGCGAAGTTAAGATTCTGACGCGCCGTCTCCAAATCGTTGACGAGGGCGGCGCCCGTCTCGGGATTGATCCCGAGATTGCCGCCATACGTCGTGTCTTCCGCGATCGCGATATGGGTGTAGTTCGCACCCGTCGGCAGATCGTTGACCGGCGTGACGGTGAAGGTGAGCAGCACCGGCTCGGAGACGAAGCCTTCCTTATCGGCCAGGCGCATATGGACCGTCGCCGTGCCATACCAATCGGGATCCGGGCGGAACACGAACGTGCCGTCGAGCGCGATGTCGAGATAGCCTTCCGCGAGATACGCGTTCTCGCCCGGCGCATCGACCCACCAGAAATCGGTCCCCATCACGCCGCCGTCGGGGTCGTAGCCTTCGAGCTTGCCGGTGATCAGCGTGTCCTCGGTGCCCGAGAAGCTCTGCGGCCAGGTGACCGGCGGATCGCCGACATTGGCGACCGTGATCGTCGACGTCAGCGTCGTCGAAGCGCCCGTCGTATCCGTGACGACATAGGTGAAGCTGACGTCGCCGAAGTAATTCGCCGGCGGCGTGAAGGTGAAGGTGCCGTCCGCGTTCAGCGTGAATTCGCCGATATCCGGCCCGTCGACAAGCGTGAAGCCGGCGATGCCGCCGCCATCCGGATCGCGCGCGTCGATGCGGCCGGAATACATCGCGTCTTCCAGTGCGCCGAAGTTCAGCTGATCGACGCGCGGGCCGTCGTCGACCGGCAGGATGTCGATGACGACGGGCACCTGCGTGCCCACGCCGTTCGCGTTCCACAGGATGAGCGACAGATCGGCCGTGCCGTTGGCGTCCGCGTTCGGGGTGAAAGTCAGCGATTGGCCGTCGCTCGACCAGGCGTAGCTGCCCAAAGGCGAGCTCCACGTGCCCGACGAAACGCCGAACGCCAAGCCGTCCGGATTGACGACGTTCACCGGGAAGGTGATCGGGCCGGAATCCTCGTTGATCGTGATGTGGATCGGATCGAGGCGCGGCACGTCGATCACCGAGGCGACCGCCAGCGAGATCGTCTGCGTTTGCGTGGCGCCGAACACGTCGGTCAACGTGATCTGGAAGCTGTCGCCGCCGTGGTAATTCTCGGCCGGCGTGTAGACGAAGTTGCCGTCGGCGCCGATCAACAGCGTGCCGTGATCGGGGCCGTCGGCCAGCGCGTAGGTGAAGGCGTGGCCCTCGGGATCGACGATCCCGAGATTGCCGTTAAGGACGGTGTCCTCATCCAGCGCGAAGGTGGTGTTCGTCGCTTCCGGCGCGTCGTTGTCGCCGACCAGCGTCAGCGACACGGTCGCGGTGGCCGTACCGCCCTTCCCGTCCGACACGACATAGGTGAAGGCATCGGCGCCGTCATAGCCGTTGGCGGGCGTGTAGACGAACGAGCCGTCGGCCGCGATCGTCACGGTGCCGTGCGACGGGCCGCCGTTCGCGGCCAGCGCGAAGGTCAGCGCATCGCCGTCCACG
>JAIUNH010000065.1 GCA_020161965.1 Pseudomonadota bacterium | reverse complement strand
GATGCCAGCGATGAGTTCCAGCAGGCTCGACTTGCCGCAGCCGGACGGACCGACCACGGTGAAGAACTCGCCCGCTTTCAACTCGAGATCCACCGGACCGAGGGCATGGACGTCGCCCCGGCCCCCAGCCCGGTTGAAGACCTTCGTTACGCCGCGGATCGTGATGTCTGCACGTTTCACTGCGTCATTCCGCCTTAGTTCATTTCCCGGATATCGGCCGGCAAATACCGGGTGTCGATGATCGACTTCAGATCGACGTTGCCCGAGATCGCGCCGACCGATTGCTGCGCCTTGACCATGCGGTCCAGGCCCGCGAAGTGGATGCGGCCTTCGCCCCAATAGGGGATGCCGTTGGTGCGCGAGGTGACGAGGTTCTTCACCGTCGCGCGCGCCACGTTGCGGTCGATATTGTAGTGCTTGGCCACGATATCGCCAGCTTCTTCGGGGTTGGCTTCCATGAACTTGACGGCGTTGCGGCGCGCGCGGATCACGGCTTCCACGAACTTCTTCTGAGGTTCGCTGATGCTGGAAAGCGCCACGGCGACGACGTTGGACAGCGGCGGCAGCACTTCGCTGGCCTTGGCAAGACCGCGATACTTGTCGGCGTATTGCGACCACAGCGGTTCGGTCATCGGCGTCATGTCGATCGTGCCGACTTCAAGCGCCGTCAAGCTTTCGCCGAAGCCACCCGTGCGGACCAGATTGATGTCCTTCATGGTCAAGCCCGCACCTTCCAGCAGCAGGCCCAGCAGCGCCACGCTGGTCGAGCGCGGGTTGTTGAAGCCCACCTTGGCGCCTTTGAGATCGGCGGCAGTCTTGATCGGCGAGTTGTTCTTCACGAACCAGGTGAACTCGGCCACCGTCTGAACGTTCTCGGCGATGATCTTGAGATCGAGGCCTTCCTGAATCGCGCCGATCGCGGCGGCCGGATTGATTTCGGCGTAGGGCGCGTTCGCGGCCATCATGTTGCGCAGCGTCGTGCCGCCGCCGGCCGAGGTGATGATCTCGGAGACCTGGATGCCTTCGGCGTCGAACATCTTCTTTTCGACGGCGATGGCGAAGGGCATCCCGTTGGCCGACACGCCGTAATTCGTCGCGACGATCTTGAACTGGGCGCTCGCGGTGCCGCTCAGGGCGAACAGGCTCGCGGCCCCCAGCACGGCGCCGAACACGGCGCCGGTCTTGTTTGCGAAGAACTTCATTGCGTTTTCTCCTCCTGGTTTGTTTTTCGACTTGTTAACGGCCTACTCGCCGCTTCGCCCTTGCGGGGTGAAACCGGTTTCGATGTCCATCCAGCGCGCGAGTTCGACGGCGCCGTCGAGCGAGGCACGAATTTCCGCCGCACCCGTCAGACGTTCCATGTCGCGTTCGCCCCGGCTGAAAGCGCGCAGATCGCCCAGCGCCTTCTCGACCGCGCCAACGACGCGCAAGATCAGGCTGGTGGGATAGGAAATCTGCGCGAAGCCCATGGCACCGAGTTCGGCGGGCGTAAGCCACGGCGTATCCATGCCTTCGAACATCGCGGCGAGCAGTGTCGCACCGCGCAACGTGCGGCCGACGCGTTCCAACTCCTCGACCTTGCGCAGGCCCGCGACGAACACGCCGTCCACGCCCAACGCCAGGAAGCGTTCGGCGCGGCGCAGGGCTTCGTCGAGGCCGACCGCGCCATAGGCATCCGTCCGGCCGATGATCACCGTCTCGCGCGACGTGCGGGTTTGCAGCGCCACGCGCAGCTTCGCCTCGATCACCGCGTCGTCGGCGACGGCGAGGGATTTCTCCGCACGCTGGCGCTTCACGTCGCGCAGCTGATCTTCGATCAGCATGCCGCCGACGCCGATCGCTTCGTATTCGATCACGGTCTTGGCGACGGCCTTCACGTCGCCATAGCCGTCGTCGGCGTCGGCCATGAAGGGCAGATCGGTCGCGGCGGCGAGTTCGCGCATGCCGTCGATCATGTCGCGCAGGCCGATCAGCCCGACATCGGGCAGGCCGTAGCGCGCCGCGAGCAGCGTCGATCCGCCGACATTGAACGCCTTGAAACCCGCGCGCTTGATCAGCCGCGCGGTCAGCGCGTCATGGGCCAAGGGCGTGACGAGCGGCTTTTCGGCCGCCCAAGCGGTGCGGAAGCTCGGACGTTTCATCGTTCAGCCTTTCGCGCCGCGATCGGGGCCGGCCGAGCCGGCACCGGGCAAAGCGCCTTCGGTCAGGGTAGTCATCGCGCGCGTCGTGTTGGGGTCGTAGCCGGGCTGCACGCGCACATCGAGCACGACGGTCTTGCCCTTGCGGAACAGCGCGACCGCTTCGCGCATCGCGCTGCGCAATTCGTCTTGCGTGCGAATCGGGCCGATACCTTCGGCACCCTGGCCCCGCGCGACCATGGCGAGATCAATGTCGGGATCGCCGATGCGCTGGCCGATCCATTTGTTGTCGACCACGCGCCCGCGCGCGCGGGCCATACGTTCCTGGTGCAGTTCGTCGTTGAAGAACGAACGATTATTGGCGACGACGACGATCAGCGGAATCCGATAATGGACCGCCGACCAGATCGCCTGGCAGCCCATCATGTAATCGCCATCGCCGAAGATCGACAGCGCGATGCGGTCCGTCGATTTGAGCGCGAGGGCCGCCCCCACCGCGATACCGGGGCCGGAGCCCAATCCCGCGCCGCCGTCGATGCCGAGATAGTCAAGCGGATGCACCACTTCCCAAAGATGCCCGGCCCAGGAGAACGGCCCGCGGATCAGGCAGCTTTCTTGACCCTTCACCGCTTCGCGCGCCGCGGTGGCGAGTTCGGGAATGGTGATGAGGCCGGTGTCGCTGGGTTGATCTTCGGGCGTCACCTTCGGCCCCGCCTCGCCTTTCGCCTGCGGCCACTGCGAGGCCGAAACACCCTTCGGCAACGCGGCGAGCAGTGCGGCGACGACCGGATCGGGTTCGTTGAGCAGATTGATATCGACCGGGGCCAGGCCCTGGTGATCCATGCTCCAGCCGTTATGGATCTGCACGTCGACCGAGACTTGAACGATCTTGGCGGGCGGCGCCTTGTCGCCGAACGCGGTTTTCAGCGTGCCGGCGAGATCGATCCAGTCGAGGCTGAGGATCGCGTCGGCCTGGCGAATCACTTCCAGCGAACGGGGCACCGGGAAAGTGCCCGCCGGTGCGGCATGCAAACGATGCGCGGACGGGAACGACGCGGCGGTCTTGAGGTCGGTTACGACCAGCGCGCCGAGCTTTTCCGCCAGTGCCACGCGCGCGGCCCAAGACGCTTCGCTGCGGCCCACGCGGCCCATCAGAATCACCGGATGATGCGCACCGGAAAGCAGCTTTGCGGCCGCGGCAACGAGATCGGCATGCGGTGCGGCCGGTGCGGGCGGCTGGAACCGCGCCACGTCGGGGATCGTCGGCAAGGCGTCGATCTTCGATTCCTGCAAACCGGCGTCGAGATTGATGTAGGTCGGGCCGCAAGGTGCCGTGCGTGCGATCATCGTCGCGCGCAGCATCGCTTCGACGATCGCGCCGACCGATGCGGGCTGATCGTCCCATTTCGTGTAGGGGCGCACCAACGCGCCCTGGTCGCGGGCGGTATGGATCCAGTCGATCCAAGGGCGCCGCTTGGTCGCATCGACCGGACCGGTGGCGCCCAGAACCAGCACCGGCACGCGGTCGCACCACGCGTTGAAAATGGCCATGGTCGCGTGCATCAGGCCGACATTGCTGTGCACGATGGCGCCCATCGGGCGCTCGGTGACCTTCGCCCAGCCATGCGCGATGGCAATGGCGTGTTCCTCGTGCAGGCACAGCAGCATCTGCGGATCGGCGTTGCCGGCGTGATTCACCAAACTGTCGTGCAAGCCCCGGAAGCTGGCGCCCGGGTTCAGCGCCACGAACGGAATGTCGAGCTTTCGCAACATGTCGGCCACAACATCGCTGGCCCAGAACCCGGCCGTTCCCGACGGCTCGGGGCGCTCCAGCGCCGCCGTCGGATCAACGAAATTCACGCCGGATGACTTTTGCGACACGCTTTCCTCCCGTTACGACCGGCACATCGAACACGCCGCCGGATTACGTTTCCGCCGCCGATGCGACGCGCTTCACGTCTACGGACGAAGCGGGCGGATCCCCCGGAGAATCCCGGAAATGCCGCCAAAACCTTGCTTTCGAGCACTCGAATGAAGTTCGCACGACGCGCGTGCGCGCTCCTCCCGAACGATTTTTTGCGATCGCTTAAAGGCGATCATCAGCCTTTAGCTATCGTCGTTGGCGCGATCCGGACAATCTGTTTTTTTTCATTTGGCATTAATTTTATGGATGCGAATGGATCGATGCTTGCCGCCTTCGCGCATGCAGCATCACCACGCGACGACGCATCCCTATGTATGGCAACGGGTATTCGCGGGCCTAGCGCAGACCGACCAGCGTTTTGAGTTCGGCGACCGCTGCGTCGGGCGTTGTGTAGACATGGGCGTGCGCCACGTTGGCCGCCGCGCGCGCCATCGAAAACTGCCCGAGCACGATCGCATCGACCGGCGGCAACGCCGTTGCGACCGTGGCGATGGCGCGGTCATGCGCGGCGCCGTCGCCCGACTCCAGCGCTTGCAATGCGCCCTCGACCAGATGGGCTTCGAGCTGCAGCCCCTTGCCCGCCGCCGCGCGCAATTCCGCCGACAACGGCGCCAGCGAACCCACGAAGGTCACCAGCAAGCCGATCCGCTTGCCGTGCCGCAGTGCCGCGCGAAACGCGCTTTCGTTGGGCTTCAGCACCGGGATCGGCAGATCGGCTTTCACCGCCTCGATCGCCTTGCCGAAGGCCGAGCAGGTGAAGAGGATGCCTTGCGCGCCTTCGTCGCGCGCGTAGCGGCCCAGGCGCACGAAGCGATCGATCATCGCGTCGTCCAAATGGCCGAGGCGCGCGAGATCGGCGGACAACGAATCGTCCAGCAGATTGCAAACCTGCGCGTCGGGCCAGCCGCGTTCCATCGCCGCGCGCGCGGGCGCCACCGACTCGCGCAACGCATGGATCAGAAAAATACGCGCCATCGCTCCTCGCTAACCGCGCGCACCTTCATATTGCGGGCCGCGCGCGGCACCGGCATAGCGCAACTGCGCCTGCCAATCGAGCATCCGCGTGTGATAGGCGACCGCCTCGGCGTCGAAATCGGCGCGCGGGATCGGCTCGTGCTCGAAATGCCCGAATTTGTCGGTGCCACGGACCAGCGTCGCGCTGTCGCGCGCGCCCGATACCTGACGCACATGGGTGGGGATGTAGCGCACGGTGAAGCCGATGCGAGGCATGGCGCCCGTATTCGCCTTCGAGCCGTGGATGATGCGCACATGGTGCAGCGACATCTCGCCGGGCTTCAGCACGATATCGAGGGCGTCGGATTCCTTGACCTCGACCGCCACTTCCTGGCCGCGGCTCAACATATTGTCGCCGCCGAACGTATCGGCATGGGGCAATTGATCGCGCGTGTGGCTGCCGGGCACGACGCGCATGCAGCCATTCGACGGGTTCGACGGCGTGAACGCGATCCAGGCGCTGACGACGTCGGGCGACGACAGGCCCCAATAGGTCGAATCCTGGTGCCACGACACGAAGCCGCCATCGCCGGGTTTCTTGGCGAAGAACCCGGATTGCCAGACCAGGATGTCCGGTCCGATCAGGTCGGCGACGGGATCGAGGATTTCCGGCGCGCGAATGAGATCGTTGAGCCAGCGCATCAGAAGATGCGGCTTCTCGTTATGACGCTTCAGCAGCTTGCCGCCGTCGCGTTCCTCGGCCGCCGCGAATTTGGCGGCGTAGCCGTCCATGGCGCTTTCGGGAAAGCAACGGATCGGAAAAAGAACGCCATCGCGATTGAAGCGTTCGATTTGCGCCGGCGACAGGCGCGCGTTTTCGCCGTTCATGGCTTCCCTTCCCGGGGTCAGGTGGCGGACATGTATTTGCGCGTGCCGATGAAGCGCGGCCACAGCAGCATCGCCAGCAGAATCACCGCAACGATCAACAGCCCCAGCGCGATCGGCCGCTCGACGAAGATCATGTAGTCGCCGCCCGACTGGATCAGCGCCTTGCGGAAATTCGTCTCCATCAGCTTGCCGAGCACGAAGCCGAGCAGCAGCGGCGCCGGCTCGAACCCGAAGCGATAGAGCACGACGCCCACGATGCCGAAGAAGATCGTCAGATAGACGTCGATCACGCTGTTGTTGACCGTGTAGACGCCGATCACTGTGAACACGAGGATGCCGACATAGATCGCGCGATAGGGAATGCGCAGCAGCGTGATCCAAATGCGGATCAGCGGCAGATTGATGATCAGCAACATGATGTTGCCGACCAGCATCGAGATCACGAGGCCCCAGAAGACCGAGGCGTTGAGCGTGAGCAGATGCGGACCCGGCTGAATGCCGTGGATCGTTAAGGCGCCCATCATCATCGCCATCAGCGCGTTGGCCGGAATGCCGAGCGTCAGCATCGGAATGAAGTTGGTCTGTGCGGCCGCGTTATTGGCGCTTTCGGGACCGGCGACGCCTTCGACCGCCCCCTTGCCGAAGCGCGAGGGGTCGCGCGCGATCTTCTTCTCGACGATATAGGACGCGAAGGACGCGAGCCCCGCGCCGCCGCCTGGCAGAATGCCCAGGATCGATCCGATGACCGTGCCGCGCAGCGACGCCGGCACCGCGCGCTTCACGTCGTCGCGCGTGGGCATCCAGCGGCCGATCACCGACAGCTTGCCGAGCTTGCCGTCGGTCTTGCACAACTCGCGCACCACGTCGGCGATGCCGAACAGCCCGACGGCGACGGGCACGAAATCGAGCCCGTCGGCGAGATTGGGCAGGCCGAAGGTGAAGCGCCAGATCGCGGTGTCGATATCGATGCCGACCAGACCGATCATGATGCCGACCGCGACCATCGCGATCGCCTTCAAGGGCGAGCCTTGCGCCAGCACGACGGCGCCGATCAAACCCAGCAGCATCAGCGCGAAATACTCGGGCGCACCGAAGCTCGCACCGATATAGGCGAGCGGCACGGCGAGCGCTGCCGTCAGAAAGATGCCGACGACGCCCGCGAAGAACGAGCCGACGGCGGAGACGACCAACGCGGGACCCGCACGGCCCTGCTTGGCCATCGGATGGCCGTCGAGGCAAGTGACGATCGACGATGTCTCGCCGGGAATATTCAGCAAAATCGCCGTCGTCGAACCGCCGTACTGGGCACCGTAATAGATGCCCGCGATCATGATCAGCCCCTCGGCAGGGGCAAGCTGATAGGTCAGCGGAATCAGCATCGCGATCGTCGAAACGGGGCCCACGCCCGGCAAGACGCCGATCAACGTGCCGATCAGCACGCCCAGGAAGCAATACATCAAGCCGTTGAGGGTCAGCGCGACCGAGGCGCCGAGCGCCAGATGATCTAGAAGCTCCAAAGCTCAGGCCTTCCCGATAAGCGGAACGGAAATCTGGACGAGGTACCACATGGACAGCGCCATCGCTTGCATCGCCACGACGAGCAGCACGACCTCCCAGAATTTCCGACCGGGAATGGCAAGGGCGGAGAGGACGATCAGAAGCACGAGGGCGGGCAACAGCCCGATGAAATTCAGCGTCAGCGCGAACGCGATATAGGATGCGCCGATGGCCAGGATCGGGCGCAGCTTCAGCCGTTCCTCCGGCTCGTCGCGCGGGCCGGATTTCAAAAGATCGCCGACGATCAGAACGCCGCCGAGAAATGCGACGATGACGCACAGCGCGCGCGGGAAATAACCCGGCCCCATCTCGCTGGCGTTGCCGACCGGATAGCCGCGCGCAACCCACATGATGAAGATCGAAAACAGGATCATCGCGATCCCGCAGAACATATCTTCGTGACGATGATATTTGCGTAAGGCGTGGATCATGTGCGTCGTGTCCGATCGTGGTTGCCCGCCGTCATACTTAATGCGGCCGGGCTTCGAGCGGCAAGGCCGCCCCCTCTGGAAGGGAGCGGCCCGCCTTTCGACCTATCGGGATCGGACCGTCACTCGACGGTGATGCCCGAGTTCTTGAAGTTGGTGCGCCAGCGGTCGATTTCCGCCGCGTTCCACTTCTTCGCGTCCTCGATCGTCGGCGAGATGTAGGGGATCATCTGGTTGGAACGGAAACGTTCCTTCACCTCGGGGATCTCCTGCGCCTTGTTGATCGCCTCGTGCAGCTTGGCGAGCACCGCCGGCGGCGTCTTGGACGGCGCGAACAGGGCGCCCCAATAGTTGGCGTTGAGTTCCGGCATGCCGAGTTCGGTCATCGTCGGCGTATCGGGGAAGTCCGGCAGGCGCGCATCCGTCGTGATGATGAGCGGACGGATCTGGCCGGCCGCCACCATCGGACGGGTCTGGATGATGTTCAGCGAGCAGAAATGCAGATCGCCGTTGATGAGATCGGGCGCGGTCTGCCCGGTCGGATACGGCACATGCGTGAAGCGCACGCCCTGCTTCTGCTGGAAGATCGCCATTTCGATATGCAGCGCGGTGCCGACACCGGTGGAGCAGTAGCGGACCTTGCCGGGGTTCGCCTTGGCGAAGGCGATGAGCTTCGGCGTGTCGGCATCGCTTGTCTGCAGGACGAAAGCGTTGCGGATGTTGTAGGCGCCCGAGCCACAGAACAGCTGGTAGAGCGTGGCCTCGACACCGGGGCCGTTCGGGTCGTAGTCGGGTTTGTAGGTGAAACGGTAGAGGGCGTGTCCGAACCCTTCTGCCTCCGGTCCGACCATCGGCACCTCCTCCATGCCGTTCATGTCGCAATCCGCGCCAAGGGCGGCTTTGGCGATCGCCTCAGCGGCGGCGATGCCCTCCGGCCGCTCGGCGGCAAGGCCGAAGGAAGGAAGGGCGGCGGCAAGGAAAAGGGCGGGCAGGGCGGGCGGAAGGATTTTCACCAAAACCTCGCTTTCGGCGGGGATCAGCCGCCGGTGACGCTCATGTGACGGGCAACGGCCGGCCGGTTGCGGCGGTCGATGACGAAATCGTGGCCCTTCGGCTTGCGGGTGATCGCCTCGTCGATCGCCTGCGAGAGCAGGGCGTCGTCGTCGGAGGCCCGCAGCGGAAGGCGCAGATCGGCCGCATCGTTCTGGCCGAGGCACATGTAGAGCGTGCCGGTGCAGGTGAGGCGCACGCGGTTGCAGCTTTCGCAGAAATTGTGGGTCAGCGGCGTGATTAAGCCCAACCGCCCGCCGGTCTCCTCGACCTTGAAGTATCGGGCGGGACCGCCCGTCCGGTAGTCGGTCTCGGTGAGCGTGAAGTGGCGGGCAATCTCGGTGCGGGCGAGCGACAGCGGCAGGTACTGGTCGAGCCGCGCCGCGTCGCCGATCTCGCCCATCGGCATGACCTCGATCAGGACCAGGTCCATGCCGCGGCCGTGGCTCCAGCGGATCATCTCCTCGAACTCGCCGTCGTTGACGCCGCGCAGCGCCACCGCGTTGATCTTGACCGCAAGCCCGGCGCGCTGGGCGGCGTCGAGGCCGCGCATCACCTGGTCGAGGTCGCCCCAGCGGGTGAGCTGGCCGAACTTGTCGGGATCGAGCGTGTCCATCGACACGTTCACCCGGCGCACGCCGATGTCGGCCAGTTCCTGGGCGTACTTGGCCAGCTGGCTGCCGTTGGTGGTGAGGGTGAGCTCTTCGAGGGCGCCGCTGTCGAGATGCTTCCCCAGCCCGCGGAACAGGGACATCACGTTCTTGCGCACCAGCGGCTCGCCGCCCGTCAGGCGCAGCTTCTTGACGCCGTGACGCACGAAGGCCGTGCACAGCCGTTCCAGCTCTTCGAGCGACAGGACTTCCGCCTTGGGCAGGAAGGTCATGTCCTCGGCCATGCAGTAGACGCAGCGGAAATCGCAGCGGTCCGTCACGGAAACGCGGAGGTAGGAGATGTGGCGGCCGAACGGGTCGATCATGGCTCTTCGGTTACAATGTTGCCCGGATAATGGGCATGCGACATTGCCCCTGCAAGGGGGCGTTTCCGGCCCGCCGGCTCAGGGCAGGAGCCGCAGGAGATTGTCGACCGTATCGGCCTCGCCGGCAGGCTTGTCGGTCCGGATGCGGTTTATGCGCGGGAAGCGCATGGCCACGCCCGATTTGTGCCGGGTCGAGCGGGCGATGCCGTCGAAGGCGATCTCCAGCACCAGCTTCTGCTCGACCTCGCGGACCGGGCCGTAGCGGTTGGTCGTATGGTCGCGAACCCACTTGTCGAGCCAGCGCAGCTCCTCGTCGGTGAAGCCGAAATAGGCCTTTCCGACCGGCGCCAGCTCGCGGCCTTCGGTGCCGTCGCGCCAGCAGCCGAAGGTGAAGTCGGAATAGAACGAGCTGCGTTTCCCGTGGCCGCGCTGGGCGTACATCATCACGCAGTCCGCCAGCATCGGGTCGCGCTTCCACTTGAACCACGGACCCTTGGGCCGTCCGGCGACGTAGGTGCTGTCGCCGCGCTTCAGCATCAGTCCCTCGATGCCGTCGGCCCGCATCTCCTCGCGCCTGGCGGCCAACTCGGCCCAGTCGGCGAAGCTCACCAGCGGCGAGAGATCGAAGCGCGGGCGTTCCTTCCGGGCGATCCAGGCTTCGAGCCGGGCGCGGCGCTCGTCGAAGCCCAGCCCGCGCAGATCCTCGCCCTCCAGCCACAGCACGTCGTAGAGGCGGACATGGGCGGGATGCTCCTTCAGCATCTTCGCCGTCACGGTCTTTCGGTTCAGCCGTTGCTGCAGATCGTTGAACGGCGCCACCGCCGTTTCGCGCCGCACCAGCAGCTCGCCGTCGAACACGCCCTCGAAGTCGATCGCTTCGATGATGTCGGGGAAGGCGCCCGAAACGTCCTCGCCGGCGCGGCTGTAGAGCCGCTTCAGCCCGCCCGACGCGGCGACCTGCACGCGGATGCCGTCCCATTTCCACTCGGCGCGGAAATGCGCGGGATCGAGCGTGTCGAGTTCGGCCCGGTCGATCGGGTTGGCCAGCATCGCCGGCAGGAAGGCCGCGCCGGCATTGGTCTGTGGTCGCGGTGCGCCGTTCAGCAGCCAGTCGAACAACGGACGGTAGGGGGCTTCGAGCCCATGCCAGACCTCCTCCACGGCGTCGACCGGCTGCTCGCCGATATTGGCGACCGCCTGCTTGGCCAGCCGTGCCGAGACGCCGACCCGCAGGGCGCCGGTCAGCAGTTTCAGCAGCGCCCAGCGGCCCGTCGAATCGAGCGCGTCGAGCCAGCGTTTCAGGATCGCCGGCGTCTGCGTGCGTGTGGCGCGCTGCAGCGTCTCGACGACCTCGCCCAGTGTCGGCGGCGGGCCGGCGGCGGGGTCGGTCTCCCAGATCAGCGCCAGCGTTTCGGCGAGGTCGCCCACATAGTCGTAGGACAGGGCGAACAGTTCCTCGCCGATCTTCTCCTGGCCGAAGCCGCGCAGCAGGGCGGGCTTGGCCGACGAAAAATCGAGGCCGCCGGTCAGCGCCGCCAGCGCCCAGCCGCGATCGGGGTCGGGCGTCTCGCGCAGATAGGTCTCGATCAGCCGCAGCTTGGCGTTGCGCGCGGGCTGGAAGGAGAGGGCGTCGAGAAGGCGCGCGAAGGCCTGCACGGATCAGGAATCCTCTTCCTCGCGGCCGGCGAGGTGCAGGGCCTCGGCGTCGATGCCGATCCCGCGCGCATAGTGGACCAGCGCCTCCTCGCGCCCGTGCGTCACCCACACCTTGGGCGCGCCGACATCCTTCAGCGTCTGCGTGAGTTCGGGCCAGTCGGCGTGATCGGAAATGATCAGTGGCAACTCGGCGCCCCGTTGCCGGGCTCGCGCGCGCACGTTCATCCAGCCCGAGCACACCGCGGCGATCGGTTCGGCGAAGCGACGCGACCAGCGGTCGGCAATGGCCGAGGGCGGGCAGAGCACGATGGCGCCCTTGAAGGTCTCGAGGATAGCTTCCGACACCGGCGCCACGTCGCCGAGATCGACGCCATGCTCCTGGTAGAGCTTGCAAAGCGACATCAGCCCGCCATGCAGCCAGATGCGCTTTTCGTAGCCGGCCTCGCGCAGCAGGCGGATGACCCTCTGGCACTT
>JAIUNH010000064.1 GCA_020161965.1 Pseudomonadota bacterium | reverse complement strand
GCCGAGGAATCGTTCCGCTTGGCCGATGCGGTGCGCGGGGCGGGCGTGCAGCGCGCACTGGCGCAATCCTCGGCGCGTGCCGCCGCCGCCGATCCGGCTTTGGCCGATCTAGCACGCCGCGAACAGGACACGCAAAAGCAGATCGGCGCGCTGCAAGGCTTGCTGACCAACGTGCTGGCGGCGGCCGAGCGCGACGAGAATGCGCTGCGCGCCTTGCGCACGCAGATCGATACGCTGCGCGCCGCGCGCGCGGCGTTGCGCCAGGAAATCGAGCGCCGCTTCCCCAGCTACGCGCAATTGATCGATCCGCGCCCCGCGACGATCGAGGATACGCGCAAGGCGTTGCGGCCGGGCGAAGCGTTGATCGCGACCTATGTCGGGCGGACGCAGAGTTTCGTTTGGGCCGTACCCGTTTCGGGGGCGCCCGCTTTCGCCGCCGTGGGCAAGGGCCGCGCGCAAATCGCCGAAGCGGTCGCCAATCTGCGCAAGGCGCTGGATCCCAACGCCGCGACGTTGGGCGAGATTCCGGCGTTCGACGTCGGTCTCGCGGCGTCGCTTTACGCCGATTTGCTCAAACCCGTCGAAGCGGGCTTCGCGAACGCGAATTCGCTGCTGGTCGTGCCGCATGATGCGCTGGGGCAATTGCCGTTCGGCGTGCTGGTGACGCAAGCGACGACGCTGGCCCCCGAACGCGCCAACGACGCGCTGTTCGCCAATTACAAACAAGTGCCGTTCCTGATCCGCAAGGCGGCGATCACGCAATTGCCGTCGGTCGCGTCGCTGGCGACGTTGCGCGGGCTGCCGGTACCGCCCGCCAACCGCAAGGCGTTCGTCGGGTTCGGCGATCCGTGGTTCAACCCGGAACAGGCGGCGGAAGCCAAGGCCGAGCAAGCGACGCAAACCGCACAGCTCGTTACGCGGGGCTTGCAAACGCGCGGGCTGAAGCTCGTGCGCCGCAACGCGCCCGCCACGCAAGGTATCGACAGCGCCGAGCTTGGCCTGCTGCCGCGTTTGCCCGATACGGCCGACGAGGTGCGCGGCATCGCGATGGCGCTCAACGCCGACGCCGCCGACGTGATCTTGGGGGCCGCCGCCAACGAGAAAACCGTCAAGGCGATGGATCTCTCGGATCGCCGGGTGGTGATGTTCGCCACGCATGGCTTGATCCCCGGCGATTTGAACGGTCTGACGCAGCCCGCCTTGGCGTTGTCGGCGCCGAACGTCGCGGATGCCGACGGCGACGGGTTGCTCACGCTCGACGAAGTCCTCGCCTTGCGCCTCAACGCCGATTGGGTCGTGCTGTCGGCCTGCAACACCGCGACGGGCGACGGGGCGGGAGCGGAGGCCGTATCGGGCCTGGGCCGCGCCTTTTTCTATGCGGGGACGCGCGCCTTGCTGGTGTCGAACTGGCCGGTCGAAACGACATCGGCCCGCGCCCTGACGACCGATTTGTTTGCCCGGCAAGCGCGCGACGCCAATCTCGCCCGCGCCGAAGCCTTGCGCCAAGCGATGGCCGGACTGATCGACGGGCCGGGGCTGGTCGATACGTCGTCCAATGCGACCGTCTTCGCCTATGCCCATCCCATTTTTTGGGCGCCGTTCACTCTGGTGGGCGATGGCGGCGGCACGGCGCGCCAGCAAGCGGCGGTCCGGTAACCTGTGACGGCGGTCATATTCACCTGGCCGCGTGGTGCTAGACTAGGAATGTCGAATTTGGGGGAGTTGCGATGCGTCGCCTTTTGATCGTCGCTCTATGCGTGTTGGGAAGCGGTGCGGCCTTCGCGCAGCAGGCGGCGTTGGTCGAGGACGCGAAGGGCAAGAATCTCGACGTCGATTTTATGGATTACGTCGATGCCGGGCGCGTCATCAAATTGGCGCCGGGCGACGAACTCGTGCTCGGCTATCTGCGCTCGTGCTGGCGCGAGACGATCAAGGGCGGCACGGTCACCGTGGGCGCCGAGCAATCGACGGTCGAAGGCGGAACCGTGCGCCGCGAGAAGGTCGAATGCGATGGCGGCAAGATGCGTTTGACCCAGTCGCAATCGGGCCAAGCCGGCGTGATGGTGTTCCGCGCCCCGCCGCGCCCCGCGCAAGCCACGCTTTACGGGCTGTCGCCGGTGCTGGACGTGAAGGGCGGCGGTTCTGTGACGATCGAGCGTATCGATGCGCCGGGTGAAAAACTGACCGTGCAGGTCGCCGCCCAGCAATTGCAGCGCGGCGCGTTTCACGATCTCGCCAAGGCCGGCCAAACGCTGGTCGCGGGCGGCGTCTATCGCGCCTCGGCCGGGCCGGGGCGCGAGATCGTGTTCAAGGTCGATCCCGAGGCCAAGCCCGGTCAAGCGCCGGTCATTTCGCGCCTGCTGCGCCTTTAAATGAAACGTCGCGATCTGGCCGTCGCCGCGTTTCTGGTCGCGGCCGTTTCGTGCTTTCCGCTCACGCAATGGGGCGAACGCGTTGCGGGCCTGTCGCTCGATGTCGCGTTCGCGCTGCGCCACGCCGTTTTCGGTCCCGCGCGCGGGCCGGAAGCTTCGTCCGTCGCGGTGATCGCGATCGACGAGGAAACGCATCGCACGCCGCCTTTCGCCGACCTGCCCCAGGCGATGTGGACGCCGGAATTGGCGCCGGTGTTGAACGCCGTGCTCGACGCGAACGCCAAGATCGTCGGCTTTGACGTGATCTTCCCGACCTCGGTCGAGCGCCTCGTGCCCGGCTTCGAGCGCGAGTTCTTGCGTGCACTTCGCGCCGGTTCGCGCGACGGGCGCGTGCTGCTCGGCAAGGTGCAGCATCAAACCCAGCCGATCCGCCCCTTTCCGGGGCAGAGTTTCGCGGTCGGCAATGCCGCGAATATCCGCGCGGTCAATCTGATTGCCGATGCCGACGATGCGATCCGCCGCGTGCCCTTGTATCTGGAAGCCGAGGAAGCCGGCGGCGGGACAAGGCGCGAGACAAGTTTCGCCTTCGAGATCGCGTCGCGCCTCGCCGGCAAAACGCCCGACGTCGCGGGTGTGCGCGACAACGCGATGACGATCGATTTCACCGGCGGCGGGCGCGACGTGCCGATCTATTCGCTCGCCGATCTGCGCGCCTGCGCGGCGAAAGGCGACGCCGAATTCTTCGCCCGGCATTTCAAGGATAAGGCCGTGTTGGTCGGCGCGGTGCTGGACGTGGAGGATCGCAAGATCACGTCCAAGCGCTTCATCGCGGGGCCCGAGGGCGCGGGAGCGGGCCCGCGCTGCGCGCTGCCGCCGCGCGAAGATTTGGTGAAGGCGGATTTCACGCGCGAGGCGATTCCCGGTGTGTTGATCCACGCCGCCGCGATCGAGAATTTCTTGCGCGGGCGCGGCCTTGCCGATCTATCGGCGCCACAGCGCGCGCTGGCCGTCGTGCCGGGTGTCGCGCTCGCCGCCATCGCGGCGTTGGCATTGCCGGCGTCGCTTGCGGGGTTCGCGCTGTTGGGGATCGCGGCAATCTGGACGGCGTTGGCGACACTCGCCTTGCAAGGCGGCGTCGTGCTGCCCTGGCTCGACGGGCTGGCGGCGGCGCTGGCGGCGTCGGCGCTGCTCGCCGGATATCGCTTCGCCATCGCCGATAAGGACAAGCGCTTCCTGCGCCGCAGCTTCGCGCTTTATCTCGCCCCCGCCGTGATCGACAAGCTGGTCGCGGGCGACAAGCCGCCGCAATTGGGCGGCGAGGAGCGCGAGGTCAGCGTGTTCTTCTCCGACGTCGCGGGGTTCACCGCGCTGTCGGAAGGGCTCACGCCCGCCGAACTCGTCGCGACGATGAATGTCTATTTGTCGGCGATGACGGAGATCGTCGAAGCCAATGGCGGCTTTGTCGACAAATATATCGGCGATGCGATCGTCGCGGTGTTCGGCGCCCCGCTCGACGATCCGCACCACGCGCGTAACGCCGTGACGGCCGCCCTGCAATGCCAGGCGAAGCTCGCGGCGTTGAACGCCGATCCGGCACAGCCCTTCAAAGGGAAGCGCTTGGGGGCGCGGATCGGCATCAATACAGGCCGCGCGCTGGTCGGCAATATCGGCTCGACGCGGCGCTTCAACTACACCGTGATGGGTGACACGGTGAACCTCGCTTCGCGCCTGGAAGGGGCCAACAAGTATTTCGGCTCCGCGATCATGGTGTCGGACGCCACGCGCAGCGCGTGCGGCGAGGCGGACATCTCCTGGCGCGAACTCGATCGCGTGCGGGTGAAGGGGCGTGCGGCCCCCGTCGCGATCCACGAGCCCTTGGCGCAAACGCAAAACGAATTCGCTGAACTTTACGCGCGGGCGTTGACGCTTTATCGCGGACGCGATTTCGCCGGTGCCAAGTCGGTTCTGTCGTCCATCGCATCGCGCGATCCAGCGGCCGCGTCGTTCCTGGCGCGCATCGACGAAGCCTTGGCCGATCCGCCGGGGGCGGATTGGGATGCGGTTACGACCCTCGACGGGAAGTGAGTCGCCAAGCGGCGGACAAGCCGCTTAAACTATGCGCTCGTTCGACGAGGCTTGAGGGCGCAGATGAATTGGCAATGGCGCGCGCGGTTGCGCGATTGGGGCACGCTGGCGGCGGCGGTGGCGAAGGTCTACGGACCGATCGCGCTGCTGATCGCCGCGGGCTTCTATGTCGCGTTCCGCTTCGTGGCGCCGCCGCCGCCCAACACGTTGCGCTTCGCCGCCGGGGCGGAAGGCGGCTCCTATGCCGCTTTCGCCGAGCGCTACGCGCAGATTTTGGCGCGCGACGGGGTGAAGGTCGAAATTCTGCGCACCGCCGGGGCGCTTGAAAACCTGCATATGTTGTCGGGCGGGGAGAACCGCGCCGATGCCGGTTTCGTGCAAGGCGGCGTGGGGTCGGAAGAAGGCTCGCCGGGCGTGGCCGTCCTCGCGACCGTGTTTCACGAGCCCGTGTGGCTGATGGTGCGCGCCGATCTGCGCGTGACCAAGCTCGCCGATATGCGCGGCCGGCGTATCGCGATCGGCCCGGAAGGGTCGGGTACGCAAATCCTCGCGCGGCGATTGCTGCGCGCCAACGGCTTCGATATCGCGACGGATGTGCAACCCGTCGCGATGGGTACGGGGGATGCGCTGGTGGCGCTGCGCGAGCGGCGGATCGACGCGGTCTTCGCCGTGTCGGCCCGCCCGCCCGAAGGTCTCGCCGATATGCTGGCGAGCGGGCGCGCGCGCCTGATCGGCTTCCCGCGCCACGAAGCCTATAAGCATAACTTCCCCTTCCTCGCCTCGGTCGTGCTGCCGGGCGGCTCGCTCGATCTCGCGCGCGATGTGCCGAACGAAGACTTTGTGCTGCTCGCCCCTGTGGCGCAGTTGGCGGTGCGCGAAGATCTGCACCCGGCCCTTGTGCAGTTGCTGTTCAAGGCGGCGAAGGAAGTGCACAGCCCGCGGCAGTTGTTTGCGCCCCCGGGCATGTTCCCGTCGCTCGACCATCTCGACTTCCCCGAACACGAGGACAGCGAGCGTTTGGTGCGGCGCGGGCCCGGCGTGCTGGTCGCCTATTTGCCGTTCTGGCTTGCCGTGCTGGTCGAGCGCACGCTGGTCATGCTGATCCCGCTGATCACGCTGATGATCCCGCTGATGCGCTTGGCGCCGCCGATCTATCGCTGGCAGATCCGGGGCAAGATCAATCGCTGGTACAAGCGGCTGCGCACGATCGAGGTGCGCCTGCTGAACGAATCCGATCCAACGGCCAGGGAATCCTGCCGTGCCGAGTTATCGTCCATCGAAAAAGCAGTCGAATCGTTGAAGTTGCCGCATTCCTACGACGACGCGTTGTATCAATTGCGCATGCATGTGCGCTTCGTGCGCGAAAAAGTCGCCGGCGAGAAGTAAGTCTCTTCCAGCGAAATCAAAGACTTGGCGGGAAAAGGCGGGATTCGTCCGATAAAGCGTTCGGCATTAAGCTCCGGGTAAGCGTCTCGCCCTTAAATACGCGAAGAAAGCGCATGGCCGGGCCCCGTTCGAGGGGCTCCTCGCGACCACGGAGTCGAAGATGGACGATCTGCTGCGGGACTTCCTGACCGAGACCAACGAAAATCTCGGCATGCTCGATACGGAGCTCGTGAAGCTCGAGCAGAACCCGAACGATCCGGGTCTGGTTTCCAGCATTTTCCGCATGATGCACACGATCAAGGGCACGTGCGGCTTCTTGGGCCTGCCGCGCCTGGAAAAGGTTGCGCATGCCGGCGAGAACCTGCTCGACAAGATCCGCGACAAGGAATTGGTCGCCGACACCACGGCGGTCTCGCTGATTTTGGAATCGATCGACCGTATTAAAAGCCTGTTGTCGGTGCTCGAGCAGACCGAAGCCGAGCCCGAGGGCGACGACGCCGACCTGATCCAACGCTTGAACGATTTCGCCGCCGGCAAGGGTGCGGCAGCACCCGCCGCCGCCACGCCGGTTCCGCTGCAAGCGCTCGCCTCGACGCCGGCGGAACCCGAACCCGACGAGCATGGTTTTGTGCCGGTGCCTGCGCACAAGACCGCCGCCGTCGCCGACGCGATTGCCGCCGAGAAGGGCGGTGCGACGCAAGCCGCACCGGTACCGGTTCCCGTCGCCGCGGCGCCCGCACCCGTTCCGGCCCCTCCCGTTCCTGCATCGGCCGCCAAGCCGCCAGTTGCGGCCGCGTCGGCACCGCCGCCCGCGAAGGCGGAGACGGCTGAATCCGCCATCGCCGCCTCGTCGATCCGCGTGAACGTCGACGTGCTCGAAAACCTGATGACGATGGTTTCCGAGCTCGTGCTGACTCGCAACCAGCTGCTCCAAATTCTGCGCTCGCAGAAGGACAGCGAGTTCGCCGCCCCGTTGCAGCGCTTGAACCATGTGACGTCCGAGCTGCAGGAAGGCGTGATGAAGACGCGCATGCAGCCGATCGGCAACGCCTGGTCGAAGCTGCCGCGTTTGATCCGCGATTTGAGCCACGAACTCGGCAAGAAGATCGATCTGCTGATGCACGGTCAAGAGACCGAGCTCGATCGCCAGGTTCTCGAACTCATCAAGGATCCGCTGACCCATCTCGTGCGCAACTGCGCCGATCACGGGTTGGAGCCGCCGGACGAGCGCCGCGCCGCCGGCAAGCCCGAAACGGGCAAGGTGATCCTGAACGCCTTCCACGAAGGCGGCCATATCATCATCGAGATCAAGGACGACGGCCGCGGTCTCAATATCGATCGCATCAAGCAGAAGGCCGTGCAGAACGGCGTGGCGACGGAAGCCGAAATCGCCGCGATGTCCGATCAGCAGGCGGCACAGTTCATCTTCGCCGCCGGTTTCTCGACGGCCGCCCAAGTCACCTCGGTCTCGGGCCGCGGCGTGGGCATGGACGTCGTGCGCACCAACATCGAAAAGATCGGCGGCACGGTCGAGCTCAAATTCCAGCGCGGCAAGGGTACCGCCTTCGTCATCAAGATCCCGCTGACCCTCGCCATCGTGTCGGCGCTGATCGTCGAATGCTCGGGCGAGCGTTTCGCGATCCCGCAGATCAGCGTGCTCGAACTCGTGCGCGCGCACGGCAATTCGGAAACGACGGTCGAGCGCGTCAACGACGCGCCGTTCCTGCGCTTGCGCAACCGCCTGCTGCCGCTGGTGTCGCTGCACGACACGCTGCGCCTGGGTGAAACGCGCACCATGGACGACGACAAGAGCTTCATCGTCGTCACGCAAGTCGGCAACTACACCTTCGGCATCATGGTCGATCGCGTGTTCGACACCGAAGAAATCGTGGTCAAGCCGGTGGCGCCGATCCTGCGCGACATTCCGATGTTCTCGGGCAATACGATCCTGGGCGACGGCTCTGTCATCATGATCCTCGATCCCAACGGGATCGCGGCAAGCTCGGGCGCTTCGGCCGCGACGATGTCGGAAGCCCAGGCCGACCACGCTGCGACCGAAGTCGCGCGCAGTGAAGGCGAGCGCGTGGCGCTGCTCGTCTTCCGCGCCGGCGGTCAGGCCCCCAAGGCGGTGCCGCTGTCGCTGATCGCGCGACTGGAGGAAACCGACGCCGCGCAGATCGAATATTCCGACGGCAAGCCGGTGCTGCAATATCGCGGCAAGCTGATGCCGCTGGTGACGATCGATCCGAGCTACGGCATCCGTTCGGAAGGCCGTCAGCCGATTTTGGTCTTCGCCGATCGCAACCGGAATATGGGCCTGCTGGTCGACGAGATCGTCGATATCGTCGAGGAACGCCTGTCGATCGAGATGAACAACGCGCGTCCCGGCATGGTCGGGTCGGCGATCATCTCGGGCAAGGCGACCGACGTGATCGACACCGCGCATTATCTGGCGCAGGCCTTCGGCGATTGGTTCGGCAAGTCGGATCAACCGTTCGGCGCCCAGTCGCAGGCGCGCCGCCTGTTGCTTGTCGACGACAGCCCGTTCTTCCGCAATCTGCTTCAGCCGATCCTGCAAGTCGCCGGCTACGACGTGACGACGGCCGACACGGCCGCCCAGGCGTTGACGCTGTGCGAAAGCGGGCGCGAGTTCGACGTCATCGTTTCCGACATCGAAATGCCCGGCATGTCCGGTTTCGATTTCGCCGAGACGCTGCGCCGGACCGAGAAGTTCCGCGAAACGCCGATCCTGGCTTTGTCCTCGCACACGCATCCGGCCGATATCGACCGCGCGCGCCGCGTGGGCTTCACCGATTTCATTCCCAAGCTGGACCGCGAAGGCTTGCTCGCCTCGCTGTCCGAATTGGGCGGCCGTTCGGCGGCCGAGTGATCGAAGGATAGACATCCATGTCCAATCTTCCCGCCATCGCCAATAAGCCCGGCGCCGTCGAAGCCGCCGCCGCCGGCAGCGATTTCGTCACCATGACGGTCGCCGATCAGCTGTTCGGCATTCCCGTGCTGACCGTGCAGGATGTGCTCGGGCCGCAACGCATCACGCGTGTTCCCTTGGCGCCGCCGGAAGTCGCGGGGGCGCTGAACTTGCGCGGGCGTATCGTGACCGCGATCGACGTGCGCCGCCGCTTGGGCCTGCCCAAGCGCGAGGGTACGGCCGCGGGCATGAATGTCGTCGTCGATTTCAAGGGCGAGCTTTACGCCCTGATGGTCGACAATGTGGGCGAGGTTTTGTCGCTGTCGGCGGATGCCTACGAGCGCAATCCCGCCACGCTCGATCCGCGCTGGCGCGACGTTTCGGCCGGTATCTATCGCCTCAAAGGCAAGCTGCTGGTCGTGCTGGAAGTGGCGCGGCTGCTCGACCTCAAAGTGAAGCGCGGCGCGGAAGCGGCTTGAGCCGCACCTGAATTGACGCCTATTCTCCCCCCACCGGGGAGAATGGGCATGGCCAGCGTCGAGAATTTCGAAACCAACGGCGGCATCGCGATCGTCGAATTGCCGGGCGGCGACGCCGGCAAGGCGCGCCTCGTTTGGGGCGACGCGCTGTTCCACGCCGAATTTCCCGAAGCGGAAGGGGCGACCGGCGGCGGCTTGGGCGACGACGAAATCGCCCGCGCCAAATTCGCCGCTGCGTTGAATCCGCTGGCTTTGGGCGCCACGGCCGCCATCGCCTGCGAAGGCGATTGGCTGTTCGGGCGCGACGTCGTCGGCGTTTTGCGCGCGGTGCGCACCGGGCCGTCGACCTTTCTGCTGAGCTTCCCATTCGCCAGCAATGCGGTGGCCGACGCGATCGAAGCGCAGGTCGCCGAAGCGCTGGACGGGCTGCCGATCGCGCTGTCGATTTGCGCCGCCGACGGCGACACGCCCGGCGAAATTCTGTGGATGAACGAAACCTTCCGCCAATTGATGGCGGGATCGGATTTCGACCTGATGGGCACGGGGTTGGGCGCGCATTTCGCGCTGCCGGGCACGTTCACGACGCTGATGGCCGCGACCGGGCCCTTGGTTCCTTGTGCGCCGTTTCCGACCGCGCTCAAAACGCTGGAAGGTTTGGTGACGCCGGTGATGGTATCGGCCAAGCGCGTCGGGTTTCGCCGCCGGGCGGCCGCGATGATCTGCCTCGCCCGCGCGATTTAGATATTCATCTTCCGCGCGGCGGCTTCCAGCTCGTCGATCAGCTGCATGCCGGGCACGATTTCCGAGCGTACGAATTCCAGGCGCTTGTTGGGCCCGCCGCCGGCGGTCGGGAAACGCTCGCGCCAAAGCTGCATCTTGACCGCGAGGCCGCACAACACGCCGCCCATCGAGCGGTGGTTGGAGAACACCAGATCCTTCATCTGCGCGAAGGAATTGGCGTTGATGTCCTTCCAGAAATCGCTGCTTTTGCGGTTGAAGGATTCGAAGCGGCCGGTCAGCGAGATGATCACGCTCGACAGCGAATCCTTCACCTTGTCGAGCATCTGCTTCGACAGGCGGTCGTGCTTGATCATCTGGTTTTCCTCGAGCGGTTTGATCCAGTCGAGGAAGCCCTGAACCTGCGGCACCACGGTGTCGAGGCAGGATTTGAAATAGGCGAGTGACAGATACGTGTCGCCGTAATCCTCCAGGAAGCGCGGGATTTCGGTCAGCGGCACGTTCAGCTTTTGCGACATCGAGCGCAGGTTTTTCAGCGCGTCTTCCCGGTTGGGATTGGCGATCAGGCGCAGAATGTCGGAAACGTCGTTCACCTCGATCTCGGTCCCGCCATAGATCTGCTGGATCAGCGGGTGGGTGAACGCCTTCATATGCTCGGTGAGTTCCCGGCGCTTGCCTTCGGAAAGCTGCAGATCCTTCTTTTCGTCGACCGGCAGTTTCAATTGCCGCATCGCCAAGCGCAGCGTGTACACGTCGAAAGACGGCACGGTCGCCAAGTTCTGCAGGATCGGCATGTCCTTGCGCAGCTGCTCGCCGTAGCTCTGGAAGACCGAGTGCAGCGTTTCCAGCGGGACCTGGGCCGATTTATGACTCTGGTCCTTGTAGAGCTCGATCACCGTGTCCAGGCGCACGTTCTTGATCAGGCGCAGGCGGCGCAGGCCCGGCGTTTCCAGCGGAATGATGCGCAGCGGCAGGATATGCAGCGCATCCTGGCTTTCGGCGTCGAATTCCTCCTCGCCGCCCGCCGCACCGGCGGCGGCCGGGTCGGCCGGCGTCGAAGCGCCGGCGGGGGGCGCTTTGGGCGCTTCGGCGGCGCTGGGGGGGGCTGGGTCGGACGGTGTCATATAAGAATGTTTAACGGGCTGACGACGAAGTTTCTACAGACACTTGACCGCACCCGGTAGCGCTCCGGATCGGACGGCCCCGGATTGGACGGAAAGGTCATCCGAATAATTTATCGATATCGGCCTGGGATGACGTGGCGCCGCCGGCGGCGGGTTCCGGCGCCGGGGGTTTTGTGGCCGGCGGGGCGATATTTTGGGCGGCTTTCGGCGCGGCGGGCGGAACGGGGGCCGGTTCCGGCAGCGGTTCCGCGTCGGGCGTATCGGCCATGGCACCGGCCAGCAGCGCGTCGATTTCGTCTTGGGTGCGGCCTTGGCCGGGCATCGACGGGCCGTTCAGCAGATGGCTGTCGTGGCGGCCGTCGGCAGCCGGGGCGGCGGCGGGTTTGACGCTCGACAGCGCGTCCGCGCCCCAAATCTCGACCATCGCGGCGACGCGCTGGTCGATATAGCGCAGCGTGTTGACGACCTTCGAAATGCGCTGGCCGGTGATGTCCTGGAACGAGCAGGCGGTGAAAATCTCGGTCGCCTGATCGGTCAGGATCTGGCCTTGCTCGGCGAGTTCGGCGGGCAGGGCGCCGGCGATTTCCATCACGCGCTCGGCGGCGTTCAGGATGTCCGACGTCGCGCGCTCGGTCGCCTGGACGATCTGGTCGAGCTCGCTGGTCGCGGTGACGATCCGGTTCGCCGAGGATTCGATCTTGTGATCCTTTTCGTGCAGGGCGGCGATTTCCTGCTTCGCGGTCTGGATATGGGCGGCCATGCTTTGCAGCTCGGCGCGCAGCACTTCCAGGCTGGTCGCTTCCTTCTGCACCTCGAACTGGCGCAAGGTCCATTCGCGCAACGACGATGCGATGCGCCGCGCCTCGTCGACCGCCACCAAGCGCTGGCGCTGATCGCGCATGCGCAGGAAGGCGCGGCCGCGCGCGCTGTTTTGCAGCGCGTCTTCGATCGCGAAATAGTCGTCGTCGGAAAGCTGGTT
>JAIUNH010000063.1 GCA_020161965.1 Pseudomonadota bacterium | reverse complement strand
TCAACGCCGAGGGCACGGCGTCGCGCTGGATCGTTTGCGGGCGGCGCAAGCGCGGATGTGCCGCGGGTACGGACGCCAGCAGCATGCGCGTATAAGGGTGCTGCGGCTTGGCGAACAGATCGGCGACCGCGCCGATCTCGACGATGCGGCCCAGATACATGACCGCGACGCGCTGGCACAGATGCCGCACCACCGCGAGATCATGCGCGATGAACAGATAGGCGAGGCCGAGTTCCTTTTGCAGATCGCTCAGCAGATTGATGATCTGCGCCTGGATCGAGACGTCGAGCGCCGAGACGGGCTCGTCGCAGACGATCAGCTTCGGGCCCGGCGCCAGCGCGCGGGCGATGCCGATACGTTGGCGCTGTCCGCCCGAGAATTCGTGCGGGTAGCGCGAGATATGCGCGGGCGGCAGGCCGACGAGTTCGAGCAATTCGCGCGCCTTCTTGGCACGCGCTTCGCCGGCCAAGCCGGTCTGCACGGTCAGCGGTTCGGTCACGATCGCTTCGACCGTCATGCGCGGATCGAGCGAGGCTTGCGGATCCTGGAAAACGATCTGCATCGACCGGCGCAGCTGGCGCAATTCGGCCTTGCCCAGCGACAGCACGTCTTGGCCTTCGAATTCGACCTTGCCCGACGTGGGCTCTGCCAAGCGCAACGTCAAACGTCCGGTCGTCGATTTGCCACAGCCGCTTTCGCCGACCAGGCCCAACGCCTCGCCCGCATGCAGATCGAACGACACGCCGTCGACCGCGCGCACGCGGCCGGTTTCGCGCGCGAACAAGGCACCGCCCTTCACCGGGAAATGCTTGGTGAGGTCGCGTACGCGCAAAAGGGGCGTCGTCGTCATGCGGCTTGCCAATTCTTGGTCGCGTCGGTGCGCCGGCACGCGGCGCGATGGCCGACGGCGAGAGAAATCTCGGCGGGCCGTGCGGCCGAGCATTCCGCATCGGCGAAGCTGCAACGGGGCGCGAAACGGCAGCCGGGCGGCGGAGCGGCCGGATCGGGCAGCGAACCCGGAATGGTGCGCAAGCGCGCCTCCGTCTGCGCGAGGGTGGGTGTGGCACCCAGCAAACCTTGCGTATAGGGATGGCGCGGCGCATCGAACAAGGTTTCGATCGGCGCTTCCTCCGCCACACGGCCCGAATACATCACGACCACGCGGTCGGCGAATTCGGCGATCACGCCCATGTTGTGGGTGATCAGCAGCATCGCCATGCCGGTCTCGCGCCGCAGATCGTTGAGCAGGTCGAGGAGCTGCGCTTGCACGGTCACGTCCAGCGCCGTGGTCGGCTCGTCGGCGATCAGCAGCTTGGGATCACAGGCCAGCGCAATGGCGATCATCACGCGCTGGCGCATACCGCCGGAAAGCTGGTGCGGATAATCGTCGAGACGGCGCGATGCCGACGGAATGCCCACGCGGTCGAGCAGGGCGATCGCGCGTTTGCGCGCGGCTTCGTTGCCGATACGCTCGTGCAAACGCAAGCTTTCGGCGATCTGCTCGCCGATCGGGAAAACGGGGTTAAGGCTCGTCATCGGCTCCTGGAAGATCATGCCGATGCGCTTGCCCCTGATTCGGCGAAGTTCCTTCGCGGGCATTTGCAGAAGGTCGCGGCCTTCGAACACGGCGCTGCCCGCCAGCACGCGTGCGGGCGGTGTCGGTAGCAGGCCCAAGATCGAGAGGGCGGCCACGCTTTTGCCCGAACCGCTTTCGCCGATCAGGCCGACGGCTTCGCCCGCACGCACGTCGAAGCTGACATCGTCGACCGCGATCGTGCGTCCGCTTTCGGTCGCGAAGGCCGTGGTCAAATTCCGAACGCTGAGCAACGCGTCGCTCACGGCTACTCCTGTTGGATCTTCATGCGCGGGTCGAGCACGTCGCGCAAACCGTCGCCCAGCAGATTGAGGCCCAGCACCGTGATCGCGATGGCGAGGCCGGGCACGACCGTCAGCCACCACGCCTCGCGGATATAGGACCGGCCTTCGGAAATCAGAATGCCCCAGCTCGGCACGGTCGGCGGCGCGCCGAGGCCGAGGAAGCTCAACACCGCTTCCGACAGCACGGCATAGGCGAAGACGAAGCTGAGCTGCACCAGCAGCGGCGCCATGCAATTGGGCAGGATATGGCGCGTGAGGATATGCCAGTCGCCGGCGCCCGCCGCGCGCGAGGCGTGAACATAGTCGAGCTCGCGTACGACCAGCACGCTGGCACGCAAGATGCGCGCGGTGCGCGGGATATAGACGACCGCGAGCGCGATCACCGCCGTGCTGGTCGAGGGACCCAGGATCGCTGCGATGCCGATGGCGAGCAGCACCGACGGGAAGGCCATCAGCGCGTCCGACAAGCGCATCAACGGATTGTCGAGGGCCCGGAAATAGCCGGCCAGCGCGCCCATCGCGACGCCGAACACGGCGTTGAGCATCACGACCCAGAAGCCGATTTCGATCGACAGGCGGCCGCCGTAAAGGACGCGCGCGAACATATCGCGGCCCAAATTGTCGGTGCCGAACCAGAACTCGGCCGACGGCTCGCGGAAGCGCATCCGAATCTGCATCCGGTTCGGTTCGTATTGCGCCAGCAACGGTGCCAAGAAGATGGCGAGGAACACCAATGTGACCAGGAACGCACCCGCGACGAACGCGCGGTTGCGCAGCAGCTTGCGGCCCGTCCGGCGCGCATTGGCGGGGAACAGCGTCAAGGCGAGATCAGCCATCGCGATCCACCTGCACGCGCGGATCGAAATAGGCGTAGAGCATATCGGCCAGCAGATTGAGCAGCATCAATGCGGCCGCGACGAACAACAACCCGCCTTGGATCATCGGATAGTCGCGGCGCAAAATGGCGTTGCCCAGCAACGCCCCCATGCCGGGGATGGTGAAAATCGTCTCGATCACGATCGAGCCGGAGATCAGCACCGAAAAGATCAAGCCGACGACGGTGACGATTGGGATCATCGCGTTGGCGAGTGCATGTTTCATCACCACGACCCATTCGGGCAGACCCTTGGCGCGGGCGGTGCGCACGTAATCCTGGCGCAGCACTTCCAGCATCGCCGAACGCGTGATGCGCGCAAGCAGGCCGATCTGGAGCATGGCGAGGGCCGCCGCCGGCATCGTCGCGGTGCGCAGGAAACCGACGATGCTCTCGGCCGGATCGACGAAGCCGCTGGTCGGCAACCAGCCGAGATGGACGGAGAACACGACGATCATCACAAGGCCGAGCCAGAAATTCGGCAGCGATACGCCGATCAGGGCAAGCGTCGTCGCGGCTTGATCGACCCAGGTATTGTGCCGCAAGGCCGCGATGATCCCGGTCGCGAGGCCGAAGATCAGCGTAAGCAGCATCGCATAAGCCGACAGCCACAGCGTGGCGGGCAGGCGTTCGATGATGGCGCTGGTGACGGGCACGTTGAGCAGTAGGGAATTGCCGAGATCCCCGTGCAGCAGATTCCAATAGAACGCGCCGAGCTGGACATGGAACGGTTGATCGAGCCCGAGATTGCGGCGGATTTGGTCGATCTCCGCCGCCGTCGCGTTGGTGCCGCCCATGACCACGGCCGGATCGCCGGGGACGAGCTTGATCATCCCGAACGCGATCAGGCTGACGATCGCCAGAATGGGGATCGTGTGCAGCAGACGTTTGATGGCGAAAGCGAGCATGTGCGAAGCGTAAGGGCGGGACCGGCCGATGGAAAGCCGGTCCCGCTTTTTCCGTTACGGACGGATCCAAACGTTCGAGAACCGCGTGTTGAAGTAGGGCACGTAGTTCTCGACATTGGCGCGCACGGCCTGGGTCTTCGGCGCCACGCCGAAGGGCACGGCCATCACCTGATCGAGCGCGATGCGTTGCGCGCGCGCGAAGGCGGCTTGGCGCTGGGCGAGCTCGGGCGAGGTGTTGACCTCATTGAACGCGGTCATATAGGCCGGGTCGACCTTGTTATCTTTCGGCTTGTAGACCGGGTTCGGCTCGGCCATCTGACGCAAGGTCTGCGGCCCGCCGAGCGCAATCACCGTGATCCAGCCGGTGTAGAAGAAGTTCCAGCCTTGGGTTTCGCGCTGGCTCTTCTGCAACGCGGCCGGCCAGTCGAGCACTTCGAGCTCGGCGTTGATGCCGGCGGCCTTTAGCTGTTCGGCCATCACGAGCGAGGTGTTGTACATGACCGGGAATTGGCGATTGGTCAGCAGCACGACCTTTTCGCCCTTGTAGCCTGCTTCCTGCAGAAGCTGACGTGCCTTGGCCGGGTTCTTCTGATTCAGCAGTTCCTTACCCGCTTCGGTGAAGTACTGCATGCCCGGATATTGGAAGCCGGTGTTGAGCTTGTACTGGCCCTCGGTCGCCGCCTCCATGATCTCGTCGAAATTCATCGCGGCGAGGATCGCTTGGCGAACCTTGGGATTGTCGGTCGGCGGGGCCGACCAGTTCGGATAGGTCACGTTCATCCAGAACGTTTCCAGGCGCGCGAGCTTGATCGCGCGGTTGTCGGCTAGGCGCTTCTGCGACGCGGCGGGCACGTCCTCGACGCCGTGGATTTCGTTGACCTCAAGGGCGGCGGTGCGTGCCGCCGGTTCGGTCATCATGCGCAACGTGACGGTATCGACGCAGGCGCGCTTGCCGCCGCCGAAGCCCGACATCGTCGCGTGGCGCGTGTCGGGGCGGTAATCGTCGAAGCGGCGCAGGCGCACATGGCTGTCGGCGCGGAACTCGTCCAGGCGGAACGGGCCCGTACCGACCGTCGGCAACTGACCGGCGGCGGCGCCGGCGTTCTCCGACGGGATGATGACGATCGGCACGGTGAAGGACGACAGCGCTTCCAGGAACAGCGGCTGACGTTCCTTGAGCTTCATCACGAACGTGTTCGCGTCCGGGGTCGACCAGGATTCGACCGGATCGAGGATCGAACGGTCGATGCCCAGGCGCTTGTAGCGGTCGTACGACGCCGCGACGTCGGCCGAGCTCATCGTCTTGCCGTTATGGAACTTGATGCCTTGGCGCAAACGGAACGTGTAGGTCAGGCCGTCGGCGCTGGTTTCCAGCGTTTCGGCCAATTCCAGGATCGGGTTCATGCTCTCGTCGCGCGTGACGAGCGTCTCGAAGATATTCATGGCGGCGTTGCGCGTCGCCGAGGAGTTCGAGGCGTGCTGGTCGAGACCCGGCACTTGGCTTTCCAGCGCGAAGATCAGATCGCCGCCGGTGCGCGGGCATTGGAAGCCTTGCGCTTGCGACGGCGTCGCGGCGAGGGCCACGGCGGTCAATGCCGTCGCGGCGAGCATGGTTTGGCGAAGTTTCATTTCACGACTCCCTGTTTGGAGGTTGGCTTGCGGTTTTGTTTTGTCGGCGTGATGTCGGACGAAGCGGCCGGTGCGAACTCCACCGGCAGGATTTTCTTGCGCCAGGCGAAGCGCCCGGTTTTCAAACGCTCGACCAGCGCGGTCGCGGCATCCTCGCCCAAACGGAAGGCGGGCACGGACACCGTGGTCAGCGCGGGGCGGGCGTAGAAATGGTTCTCGAACCCGTTGAAGCCGGTGACGCGCACACGGCCCGGCACGTCGATCCCGCGCGCGGCGAACAACTGCAACGCCGCGAGCGCCATGCGGTCATTGCCGCCGGCGACCGCGTCGGGCAACCCCGCCGCATCGATATGGCGGGCGAGGGTGGCTTGCGTCGCCTCGAAACCTTCATCAGGGCAGCGTAGCACGACGAGCTCGATGCCGGCCTTCTTGCGCGCAAGCGCCCGGCGCAACGCGGTCTCGCGTCGCGCCATCGCCGGCCATTCCACTTCGGGCACCAGCATCACGATGCGCTTGGGATCGGAAAGAGCGAGATGCTCGCCGACCGCTTCGGCGCCCGCCTCGTCGTCGAGCAGGATCGAGCAGCAATCCTCCGCGTCGGGCGGCGCCATGTCTTGGATCACGACGATCGGTTGGCCCAGATCGGCCATACGTTCGACGATGCGCTTGCGCTCGCGCGCGGGGCCCGAGGTGATGACGCAAATCCCGTCGCTTTCGATGCTGCGCAACATCGGCACGGAAGCGAGATCGTTCGCCGGGCTGCCATGCAGGATCAGGCTGTAATTATGCTTGCCGAGACCTTCGTTGAGGCCCGCGAGCAACGCCGCCGTGAATAGGTCGGAGAGGTAATAGGGCGAAGGGTCGACGATGACGACGCCGACCGCCATGCGCCGCGCCGCGCGCAACTGGCGCGCCGCCGCCAGCGGGCGATAGCCCAAGCGATCGCGCGCCGCCATAACCCGCCGCGCCGTATCCGTCCCGACCTGATCCGAACGCCCGTTGAGAACGTTCGAGACCGTCATCGTGGTCGTGCCGGCGGCTTGCGCGATGTCGCGCAACGTCACGCGGCGGGGCGGGGCGGCATCGGCCATCAATGCGATTCCCGGGGCGGTTCGCCGCCCGATTTGCCGACCAGGAAGTCGAGATCGACGCCACGATCGGCTTGGAGCACATGCTCGACGTAAAGTTTCTCCCAGCCACGCGTGTAAGGCGATTTATAGGGCACGAGCGCTTCGCGCCGCTTGGCGAGTTCGGCGTCGGAGATCTCGAGATGGAGTTTGCGCGCCTCGACGTCGAGCTCGATCATGTCACCGTCGCGCACCAAAGCGAGCGGACCGCCTGCCGCGGCTTCTGGCGCCACATGCAGCACGACCGTACCGAAGGCCGTGCCGCTCATCCGCGCGTCGGAAATACGCACGATGTCGCGTATACCGTCGCGCAGCAGCTTGGCCGGGATCGGCATATTGCCGATCTCCGCCATGCCCGGATAGCCGCGCGGCCCGCAATTGCGCAAGACCAGCACGCTATCCTTGGTCACGTTCAAGGCCGGGTCGTCGATGCGCTTTTTAAGATAGTCCGGCCCGTCGAACACGACCGCCGGTCCGCGATGGCGCATCAACTCGGGCGACGCGGCCGACGGTTTGAGCACCGCGCCATTAGGAGCGAGATTGCCGCGCAGAACGGCGATGCCGCCGGCAGGCTTGAACGGTTTGGCAAGCGTGAGGATCACGGCTTGATCGTCGATCCGCGCATTCGCGTAGCCATCGCCGAACTTGCCGCCCGCGACGGACGGGCGATCCGGATGCAACAGATGGGCGATTTGGTTGAGCACGGCAGGCACGCCGCCGGCACGATGGAAATCCTCCATCAGATGCTTGCCCGACGGCATCAGATCGACGAGGCATGGTACATCGCGCCCGCAGCGATCCCAATCGTCGAGACCGAATTCGACACCCACACGGCCCGCGAGCGCGATCAGATGCACGACCGCGTTGGTCGATCCGCCGAGCGCCGCGCACAAACGCACGGCATCTTCGAAGGCTTCGCGCGTCAGCACCTTGGACAGGCGCAGATCCTCGCGCGCCATTTCGACCGCGCGGCGCCCCGCTTCGAACGCCAAGGCTTGGCGGCGCGCATCGACGGCCGGAATGGCGCCGTTACCGGGCAAAGCGACGCCCAAGCCTTCGCACAGGCTGGCCATCGTCGACGCCGTGCCCATCGACATGCAGGAACCGGCACTGGGCGAGCTCGCCGCTTCGGCCTGCATCAATTCGTCCATCGTCATGCGGCCCGCGCGTACTTCGGCGTCGAGCTTGATGAGGCTGGTGCCCGAGCCGAGCTTCTCGCCGCGCCAATGCCCAGTCAGCATCGGCCCGCCGGAAACGAGCAACGTGGGAAGGTCGACGCTGGCGGCCCCCATCAGCGTGGACGGCGTGGTCTTGTCGCAGCCCGCGAGCAGCACGACGCTGTCCATCGGCTGCGAGCGGATCGCCGCTTCGACGTCCATCGCCGCGAGATTGCGATAGAGCATCGTGGTGGGGCGCATCAGCGGTTCGGACAGCGACGTGACCGGGAACTCCAATGGGAACCCGCCGGCCTCGTAGACGCCGCGCTTCACATGTTCGGCCAGCATGCGCAGATGGCCGTTGCACGGCGTCAGCTCGGACCACGTATTGCAAATGCCGACGACCGGCCGCCCGTCGAACATGCGCGCGGCATGCCCTTGGTTCTTCATGAAGCTGCGCGCGATGAAGCCGTATTTGTCGGCCGTGCCGAACCAGGCGGCGCTGCGCGATTTACGGGCGGGTTTGTCGGCCATCTGTCCTTAGACTTTCAAGCCGCCATGCCACCAATGGGCCAGCGGGTTGGAATGGATGATGCGGTCGATGGTGTCTTGGCTGACGCGCGGCAGGCGCGTGCCTTCGACCTGATCGTTGATCTTGCGCAAGCCCGCGATGGAATCGGCGACCGTGGTGAAGGGAAAGTCGGTACCGAAATAGATCTTATCGCGGGCGAGGATGTTGTATTCCTGCGCGCAGATCAGGATGTTGTAGTACTGCCACGGCCGGTAATAGAGCGCCGAAACCTCGCAATAGACGTTCGGGTTCTTGCGCGCGACGACGATGCACTCCTCGTACCAGGGGTGCCCCATATGGGCCATGATCATCTTGAGATCGGGGTAGCGCGACGCGATCGTGTCGACGTCGAGCGGACGGCCTTGCGCGATCGGCGCGTTCTGGCCGTAGGTCGTGCCCATATGCATCGTCAGCGGCAAGTTCTTGCGCTGGAGATATTCGTAGACGGGCACGAGGCGCGGATCGAGCAGCGACACGCCGTTATAGATCGGGCCGAATTTGACGCCTTTCAGACCCAGATCTTCGACCGCATGTTCGAGAAGTTCCATGCAATTGGGCATGCGCGGATCGACCGCGGCGAAGCCGATGAACTTCTTGGGATCGCGCTTGACCAGCCGCGCGGTCACTTCGTCGTCGCCGTCGATGCCGATCGAATCCTTGTAGCGCAGCGAGAACACGATCGCGTGATCGACGTCCTTCATCGCCGCTTCGACGGTCGGCGGATCCGACTTGATATGGAAGCCGCCGGCACGCGCGATGCCGGCGATCTGGCCGTAGAGCGGCAGGATCTGGGAGTCTTCGTAGACGTTGACGTGGCAGTCGACGATCATGGATCGCTCCTTACAGAATGCCGTAGCGCGCGAACACGTCGGCGAGCTTGTCGCCGCGCTGCAGGTCGGCGAGCGTGTTGCGCTCGCCCGAGATCTTCTCGAAGGCGAGGTCGAGCACGCGCTTCTCGTGCGCCTTGGGAATGACGACCACGCCGTCGGCATCGCCGAAAATCAGATCGCCGCTTTCGATCTTCACGCCACCGCATTCGATCGGCACGTCGATCGCCATGATCTTGCCGCGGCCCTTGGAATCGAGCGGCGCGATGCCGCCATGGAACACCGGAAAGCCCATCTTGCGGATCGGCTTGATATCGCGCACGCAACCATCCATCAGCGCGCCGGCGGCCCCGCGATATTTGGATGCGGTGCTGAGCAATTCGCCCCACGGCGCCACGCGCACGGGGTTGGAGCAGGCGAAGACCGGAATCTCGTCCTTCTTCAAGCTGTCGATCAGCGCGATCTCCAGCTCGTAGGGGTTCACGCCCTCGGGGATGTGATAGACCTCCATGAACGCGGCGGTACGCGCGCGACCGACCATCACGCTGGCATCGTCCAGCGGGCGGATGCGCGAGGGCAGGGCTTGATCCATCAAGCCCGCTTGGTCGAGACAGTCGGACAGAACGGACGCGAAAAGCTTGGTGCGGATTTCGTCGAGAGTCCGGGACATTACATCGCTCCGGGTTTGCGGTTGGCGGCGCGTTGGACGCGGATGAGCTGTTCGGCCGTGGAAAGGCCGGGCGGGATGTCGCGCGGCCGGCGGCCCACGCCGTCGATCACGTCGGTGCGGCGCGTCTTGGCGTAGAGCGTGGGCGGCACGCCTGGCGCTTGGCGGTCGGCGAGGCGATCGGGGAAGCGCGTCCATTCCGACGTGCGCGGCTTGTCGGTCGGGCCGTAATAGAGATGGACCGTGCGCCGCGCCTTGGAACCGAGCTTCAGCTTACCGCCATGGATGCAGCGCGCGTGGAACACGAAGGCGGAGCCCGCGGGCCCGAGCGCGTCGAACTCCATGCCCGGCGTCACGTCTTCGGGGCGCATATCGGCGCGTGGGCCGTGCGTGCCCGGCACGATCGAGAAGCAATGGTCGCTGGGGCCGACATCGGTCAGATAATAGACGACCGAAATCGGATCGATTTCGAAGCGCCGGTCATAGGCGCGGATGATATCGCGATGCCAACCCTTCAATTCGCCCACGTCATCCGTGGGCTCGCGCAGGATCAGGCTGAGCTCTTCGATCGAGAAGCGCGGGCCGATCAGCTTGCCGAGCAGCGACAGCACCATCGGGGTTTCGATCAGATGGTCGAACGCTTGCGTGCGGGTCAGAATATCGGGGGCGGTGATGAAGCTTTCGCTGAACCGCGCGAAATCCTCGGGGTGGTCGGCGAGCAGGTCGCGGAACGCCGTGTCGGCCTTCTTCACCTGTTCGGGCGACAATGCCCCCGGAATGACCAGAAACCCGTCGCGGTCGAACGCCTCTTTGGCGGCGTCGAGATCGAGGGCGTGTCCCTCGAAATCGGCAAGCATCGTCGTCATGCGGTTCCTCCGGATTGCAGCGCCGTACGGCGGCGCTTGGTTTCCTTGTCGGCGAGAAAAGCGGGGGCGAGGTCGAGGCCGAGCCCCGGTCCGTCGAGCGGCGTGAGCACGCCAGCTTCGATGCGCGGCAAGGCGGTCACCGTGTCGGCGTACCAGCCGCGCAGATAGGCGCGCACGGTTTCCTGCAGCATCGCCGTGGGCGCGCTGATCGACAGATGCGTGCCGGCGACATAACCGACCGGGCCGGTGCAATCGTGCACGCAGAACGGAAGCTGGGCCGCGGCGGCCATGTCGGCGATGGCGCGCGCTTGGGAGAGCCCGCCGCACCAGCCCGGGTCGCAGGACACGATCCCCGCATGGCCCGACGCGATCAGCGGCAGGAAGGACGACGCGGGGGCGAGCGTCTCGCACGCCAGGATCGGGATGCGCGTGTCGCGCGCCAATACGCCCAGGGCCGCAATATCGTCCATGCGCAGCGGGTCTTCGATCCACAACGGATCGAGCGGCTCGACCGCGCGGATGATGCGCCGCGCACTCGCGACGTCCCACAGCGCGTGCAACTCGACCATCAATTCGATGTCGCCGCCGACCGCGTCGCGGATGCGTTTGAAAGGGCGCAAACCTTCTTCGATCTGGCGCGCATCGATGCCGACCCCGCGATTGGCGAAGGCCGCGCGATCGAAGGGCCAAATCTTCATGCCCTTGATTCCCTCGGCGACCAATTCGCGGGCGAGGCGTTCGGGCTCTTCCTCGAACGCGCGTAGATCGTCGAGCGGATGGAGCTTTTTGTCGGTGCCGAACCATGCATCGACATCCGTGCCGCGCTTGCGCTTCACGTAATGCGGACCGGCGCACGTGTTGTAGACCGGGATCGTGTCGCGCGATTTGCCGCCCAGCAGCGCATAAAGCGGCTGGCGGGTCTTGCGGCCCAGCAAATCCCACAATGCGATATCGACGGCCGACGCCGCGCGCATCTCCACGCCCGACGACGCATAGCCCGTGGGCTGGCGCACGAGGTCGCGGTTGATGCCGGCGATGGCGGCTTCGTCGCGGCCCAGCAGATTGGGGGCGACAGTTTCGTGAAGATAGGTCTCGACCGCTTCGGGCGCGAAGAACGTCTCGCCCAGGCCGGTGAGGCCGGAGTCCGTTTCGACGCGCAGCCAAACGAGATTGGCATGCGCTTCCGTGCGTATCGTTTCGATTGCGACGATCGTCACTTGGTTATGACCACCCTGTGACGAAACGCTGGGCCTTTAACGATAAAGCTGTCAAGCCGGAATCTGCGCGCCCCCGGTTAAGGCTGCGGCTTGATTGGCGAATTTTTGTATGTCGTCAGGCGGACGCGGTCGCTTTGGCGAGATCGAGTAAAGGCCCGGCGTTCAAACCGTCGAGCAGCGAGAAATGATGCGCCCCGGCCAGATGCAAGGGCTTGGGTGCCCCCCAAGCGGCGGCGATGGCGTCGGATTGCCATTTGAACTCGGCGCTTTCGAGGTCGCCGAGCGCCACGCCGATCTTCGCCGCGCGCGATTTTCGTAGAATCGGCGACATTGCCGCAACGTGCTCGGCGCTCGTCACACCGATCACCTTCGCCATCGGCAGGAACGGGAAGGGCGTCATGTCGAAGAGCCCTGAGAGCAGCAACGCCGATTTGATCGGTGCGTCGGTCTCGCGCGC
>JAIUNH010000062.1 GCA_020161965.1 Pseudomonadota bacterium | reverse complement strand
CGTCGTCGTCTTGCCGGAGCCTTGCAGGCCCAGCATCAAATACGGAATGGGTGCGGCCGCACGCAGATTGACGTCGGTCGCGGTCGAGCCGAGCGTTTCGATCAGCTTGTCGTGGACGATCTTGACGACCATCTGGCCCGGCGTGACCGAGCGCACGACCTGCTGGCCGATCGCTTCGAAGCGCACGGCGGCGATGAAATCCTTCACCACCTGCAAGGCGACGTCGGCTTCGAGCAGCGCCAGACGCACTTCGCGCAATGCCGTATCGACGTCGGCCTCGGTGATCACACCGCGGCCGCGCAGCTTGTCGAATACCGCGCCGAGTTTTGTGCCGAGCTGGTCGAACATACGCGCCGAAACGAACCTCGAAGCCAAAACAAAACGGCCGCCGTGCGCGAAACTCGCGGACGGCGGGAGACCCCGGAAGGGGCCCAAGGGTTCCGTATTGCCCTTGAATGGCGGCGGTTTTAGGGGATCGCGCCCCGCCCGTCAATTCGACTCTCTCGTCACCCTATATAGGGTGAGACTTGTATGAGATCGATATCAGTGATATCAATGATATCGGAGATATCAAATGGTCGATATTCTGATCCGCGACATCGATCCTGAAACGCACCGGAATCTGCGGATTCAGGCGGCAGCGGAAGGGATTACCCTGTCTGAGGCCGCCAAACGGACGATCCGGGCGAACGCCTCGAAGCCCGTCCAGCCCTTCACGCTGGAGCGTTTTCGCGAATTGCAGGCAAAGTGGAAAGTCACGGCACCGGTCGATCCCATCTCGGATGCCGAATGGGCCAGGGCGATTCGCGAAGGCCGGGACGAACTCGATGCGCGCGATGATGAACGCGCGCGCGAATGGTTGGCAAAAGACCGGTGAACGAGGATCGCCTCATCGTCGATGCGTCGGTCGTCCACGCGATGACCGAGGACGGCCCGCTGCCGGAAACGCTCGCGAAAGCGGTCTTCGGCAAAGACATGAAGGCGCCGGACCTGTTGCTGGTCGAAGTTTCGAACGCGATCTGGAAGATCGCACGCTTCACGGGCCAACCGGCCGCAATGGCCATCGCGCGACAAACCCGACTGCTCGAATTGCCGATCGCGCTGACACCCGACGCATCGCTACTGCCGGCGGCGATGGCGCTTGCGTTGCGGCTACCACATTCGGTCTATGACTGCCTCTATCTTGCCCTCGCGGTCGAACTCGACTGCGCGGTGCTGACGGCGGATCGGCGCTTCGCGAGCGCCGCCGCCAAGGCCCCCGATCTCGCCCAACGGGTGCGCGTTCTGGCCGCCTGAACCGGGTGGACTTTTGGGGCGCACGGCCCCTATATCCCCGGCATGGACACGCTGCCTTTCGTCAAAATGCATGGGCTCGGCAACGACTTCGTCGTGGTGGACGCGCGCGCGAATACGCCCGCGATTACGCCGGACCTCGCGCGCGCCATCGCCGACCGGCATCGCGGTGTGGGCTTCGATCAGCTGATCGTGATCGAAACGCCGGCGGACAAAGACGCGGACGTGTTCTTCCGCTTTTATAATTCGGACGGCTCCGAGGCCGGCGCCTGCGGCAATGGCACGCGCTGCGTCGCCGACCGCGTGATGGCCGAACGCGGCGCAGACCAGCTGGCGATCCAAACCATCGCCGGCGCGCTGGAGGCGACGCGCAAAGCCGATGGCCGCGTGACGGTCGATATGGGGCCGGCGCGTTTGGATTGGCGCGAGATCCCGTTGGCCGAGGCCTGCGACACCAACGCCGTGCCGATCGAATTGGGCCCGCTGGCCAAGCCGGTCGCGACGTCGATGGGCAATCCGCACGCGACCTTCTTCGTGCCGAATGCCGAAGCGATCGAGCTCGACAAGCTGGGTCCGCAATTCGAACATCATAAGATGTTCCCGCAACGCGCCAATATCGGCGTGGCGCAAATCCTGAGCCCCGAACGGCTGCGCCTGCGCGTGTGGGAACGTGGCGCCGGCATCACGCTTGCCTGCGGCTCGGGCGCGTGCGCCGCCGGGGTCGCCGCGATCCGCCGTCAATTGGTCGCGGGCCGCAAAGTTTCCATCGTCGTCGACGGCTCGATCCCGAACGATCCGAAATCGGAAATCGAGATCGAATGGCTGCGCGACGGCCATGTGCTGATGACCGGCCCGACCGCGACGTCGTTCAGCGGGATTTGGCCGCTGCGATGAGCGTCATCACTTTCGGCTGCCGGCTGAACGCCGCCGAAAGTGCGGCGATCGAAGCGCTGCTCGCGCGCGCGGGCGATACGAACACGATCGTCGTCAATACCTGCGCGGTCACAGCCGAGGCCGAACGCGACGCCGCCGCCGCGATCCGCAAACTCGCCCGCGAGAACGCGCAAGCGCGCATCGTCGTCACGGGCTGTGCCGCGCAGATCGCCCCCGAACGCTGGCGCGACTTGCCGAACGTCGCCGCCGTGGTCGGCAATCGCGAGAAGCTCGACGCGGCAACCTGGGCCGGTGCGGACGCCACCGTCGGCGATATCATGGTGTCGCGCGACTTCGTCGAGACCGATACGCCGCCCGATAGCGGCCGCACGCGCGAATTTCTGGAAATCCAGCAAGGCTGCGACCATCGCTGCACGTTTTGCGTGATCCCCTATGGGCGCGGCAATTCGCGTTCCTTGCCGCTCGATCGCGTGATCGCACGTGCGCAAGCGGCCGTGAACGCGGGCAAGCGCGAGATCGTGCTAACCGGCGTCGACCTCACCTCGTGGGGCCAGGACCTGCCGGGCACGCCGCGACTGGGCGCCGCCGCCAAGGTGATCCTCGCCGCATGCCCCGATCTCGCGCGTTTGCGCCTCTCCTCGGTCGATCCGGCCGAGATCGACGACGATATTTTCGATCTGCTGGCCAACGAGCCGCGCTTTGCGGGTCAGCTGCACCTGTCGATCCAGGCGGGCGACGATTTGATCTTGAAGCGCATGAAGCGCCGCCATTCGCGCGCCGACGTGATTGCGGTGGCCAAACGCGCGCGCGCAGCCCGCAATGATGTGGCGCTGACCGCCGATCTGATCGCAGGCTTTCCCACTGAAAGCGGCGACGCTTTCGCGCAGACGCTCGCACTGGTCGACGAGATCGGCCTCGCCGATGCGCATGTGTTCCCCTATTCCCCGCGCGACAACACGCCCGCCGCGCGCATGCCCCAGCTCGACAGCGAAACGATCCGCCGCCGCGCCGAAGCGTTGCGCCATGCGGTCGCGGCGTCGCGCGCGCGCGATCTCGACCGGCGGATCGGCGCAACGGCCGATGTTTTGGTCGAAGCCTCGCGCCGCGATGGGCTGGATGCGCGGGGCACGCGCGTGCGGCTCGATCGCGAGATGATGCGCGGCACACTCGTGCCCGCACGCATCCTGGGTCACGACGGACGGCAGTTGCGGGCAGTGGCATGAGCTGGTTTCAGCGTCTCAAAACGGGTCTCAAGAAATCTTCGGCTCGGCTCGCGGAAGGGATTTCGCGCGCCCTCAATATCGGCCGGCTCGACGAAGCGGCCTATCAAGCGCTGGAAGACGCGCTGATCGAAGCCGATCTGGGGCCATCGGTCGCGGCGAAGCTGGTCGAAGCCTTGCGCGCGCGAAAACTTCCGGCCGAAACTTCGATCGAACGAGTCAAAGAACTGCTCGCCGAGGATATCGAGACGATTTTGGCGCCCGTTGCGAAAAAATTCGCGCCCAACCCCGCCCTTAAACCGCATGTCGTGCTGGTCGTGGGCGTCAACGGCAGCGGCAAGACGACGACGATCGGCAAATTGGCGTCGTCGCTGGCCGCGGACGGCAAGCGCGTCACGCTCGCGGCGGGCGATACGTTCCGCGCGGCGGCGGTGTCGCAGCTCGGCATCTGGGCCGAACGGTCGAAAGCGCAATTCGTGTCGACGAAAGAGGGCGGCGACCCCGCCGCCTTGGCATTCGAAGCGCTGGAGAAGGCGCGCGACGCGGGCAGCGACGTGTTGTTGATCGACACCGCCGGTCGTTTGCACAACAAAGCCGACCTGATGGACGAGTTGAAGAAGGTCGTGCGCGTCATCAAGAAGCTCGACGACACCGCACCGCACACCGTGCTGCTCGTACTCGACGCGACGATCGGTCAGAACGCGATCGCGCAGGTCGAGACGTTCACGTCGATCGTCGCGGTCGATTCGTTGGCGCTGACGAAGCTCGACGGCAGCGCCAAAGGCGGCGTTCTGGTCGCGATCGCGAATCGATTCGCGACTCCGGCGGTGTTGATCGGTGTCGGAGAGGGAATCGACGACCTTCGCGACTTCGATGCGCGCGGATTCGCGCGCGGTCTTCTCGATCTTCCGGAAGCGTGATCGAACTACCGTTGCGTGTGTTTCGCGCGGCCGGCGCGACATGCATTTAACGCTGATTTCATGCGGGTTTCTTGCATGTCTGGCGCTAGCGCTAGACTCATATTTCGAGTCATCCGCTAGACTCGGCGTAAGGCCCAAGCGATGGTGGGCGAAGGCACGACCACCCCCCTCATATTGAAATTCCTTGACATGTCCTTGCACTTAATGATGTTCTAGCGTTGTTGGGACCGCATACAGGGAGGGCGTTAACCCGTTATCGATCGACCGGTTCAGTGCTTCGGCAGTGACCCCGCCCCGATCGGCAGCGTGCTCTTCCCGGACCGACACCATCGGAAACAAGGAGTCAATCATGGCTGCGAAGAAAAAGGCGAAGAAGAAAGCCGCGAAGAAGAAGAAGTAAGCGGCTTCGCTCGGTGCATTTGGGGGCGTGAGGGTCTTTACTCTCGCGCCCCCATTCACTTCCGGGCCCCGTTAAAACGAAGTTCGAATTTTTGAAGCCCGGAATTTCCGGGCTTTTTGTTTTTTGAGCGTCGGCACGCCGCGCAGATCGGGAATGCCGATGGCGCGTCGCGATTTTCCGCACGTTACGATTCGATGACGGTAGTCTCCCGGTCGGGGGAGAAACCAAGTTGGACAAACTCGATCCGACCGTCGCGGGCTTGGTGCTGCTCGCGGCCTTGATGCACGCAAGCTGGAACGCGGTGGTGAAATCGGACCCCGACCGGCTCGCCTCGTTCGGTCTCGTCATGCTCGCGGGCTGCGTCGCCAGCCTGTTCATCGTGCCCTTCGTCGGCGCGCCCGCCCCGGAAAGCTGGGGTTTCCTGATCGCGTCGGTGCTGATCCACTGCGCCTATTACTATTTCCTGCTGAAGGCCTATGCGGTCGGCGATTTGAGCCATGTCTACCCGATCGCACGCGGGCTGGGCCCCACGCTGGTCGCGGTCTTCTCCGGCGTATTGATCGGCGAATATCTCTCGTGGCGCGAAACCGCCGGCGTCGTGCTCGTGTCGCTCGGCGTTGCGGGGCTCGCGCTCGCGCGCGGCCTGCCCAGCGCCGACGACCGCCGCGCGACGGCCTTGGCCGTACTCACCGGCTGCACCATCGCGGGCTACACCGTGGTCGATGCAATGGGCGCGCGCGCGTCGGGCAATGCAATCGGCTACATCGCCTGGCTCAATATTCTGGAAGGACCTTGGGTCTTCGTCGTCGCGTGCCTGAAGCGCCGCGCGGCGATCATCCCCTATATCCGGAAATATTGGTGGCGGGGCACGGCCGGTGGCACGGTCGCGGCGATCGGTTACGGCATCGCGATCTGGGCGACCAGCGTATCGCCGGTAGCACACATCTCGGCCTTGCGCGAAACATCGGTGCTGTTTGCATCGCTGATGGGCATGTATCTGCTGCGCGAATCCTTCGGCGCCAAGCGCTTCGTCGCCGCCATCGTGATGGTCTGCGGCCTGCTACTGATGAATTTCAAAATCGTTTGAGATTCGGCACGACCGCGTCGTGGTCCTGCGTCCGGCGCCAATCGTCGAGCGCCAAGCGCACGGTGGGGAACGCGATCTCGTCCCACGGGATCTCGTCCCAAGCGCAAAGCTTCGTCTCCAGGCTTTCGGTACCTGCGGCGAATGCGCCGTCGATCATCGTGGCGCGATAGATCATCTGCACCTGGCCGATGCGCGGCACCGAATAGACGCCGATCAGCGCGCCGATCTCGATCTTCGCGCAAGCTTCCTCGAACGCCTCGCGCGCCGCCCCTTCTTCGGGCGTCTCGCCCAGTTCCATATAGCCCGCGGGAATCGTCCAGCGCCCGTAAGCGGGCTCGATCGCGCGTTTGCACATCAAGATGCGGTCGCCCCACAGCACCACCGCGCCGACGACGATCTTGGGATTGTCGTATTGGATGAAGCCGCAATCGCCGCAGATCAAACGCTCGCGCGTATCGCCATCGGGGATGGCGCGGATCGACGGGCCGGATTGTTTTGGCGGAACATTCATCGCATCGCCAGCTTGGTGCAGGCGATGCGGGCGCGTCAAATCACCAAATTCACCAGCGAACCGCGCGGCAGATTGCGCGTGGGCCGCGAATCTTCGGCGAAATTCGTGTCGGCCGCCGCTTGGGCTTCGGGCGAACGCGACGTGCCGGAGAATTCCGGCGCAACGCTCGCCCCTTCGCCCGCACCGATACGCGACGACCCGCGCGACGGCGGGGGCCGGAAGCCTTCGGGCCGTGCAAGGCCGCCGGTAACGGACGCGGTACTGGCTTGAATCTGCATAGCGCCGGTTTATACAAAATTTTACTTAATTCTTGATTAACGCTCGGATCGCCGTCAATTTAGGCACTGACAAGCGAATCGAGTGAGTTACCCCCAGACCGCGCCCGAAAAATTCCGGATCGGTTTGCGAAACGCAAAGAACGAGGAGTTATCGCCACACCTGCATTCCCAAATGCTTGGTGTCGTTTACGTAGGACTGGATTCGGCGAATCCGAAGATTTATCTTTCTTATCGTCGCCGTTTTGAAAGGGTTCGAACCCGCTCCATGTCGGGCTTCGGTCAAGAGCAACTACACGGCCTGCTGCTTCTGGCGCAGGACAAACGTCCGGAGAGCCGGGCGGCCCTTGCCGCGCGCATGGGCGACATCATCCTGGGCACCGATCTGGGCGACATGTCCGCGCGCGAGCGCGAACTGGCCGAGGAAATTCTTCAGCGCCTGCTGCACGATCTGGAAATGCCGATCCGCCGCGCGCTGGCGGAACGCTTGGCGACCGAGGATGTGGCGCCGCGCAAGCTGATCGTGCAGCTCGCCAACGACCGGATCGAGGTCGCTTGGCCGGTGCTGCTGAAATCCGAAATTCTCGACGACGACGAATTGCTCAACGTCGTGCGCACCCGCACGATGCAGCATCGTCTGGCGATCGCGCGCCGCGCGCGGCTGTCGGTCATCCTGTCCGACGCGCTGGTGCGCCCGGGCGAAGCCGACGTGACGCGCGCCGTGCTGGAAAACCCGGGGGCCTCGATCGGCTTCGACACGTTCGAAACGCTGGTCGAAACCTCCGTTTCCGACGCCGATCTGCAGGAACTCATCCTTCGCCGCGAGGATCTCGATCCGCGCTTGGCGTCGCGCATGTACACCTGGGTATCGGAGGCGTTGCGCCGCTACATCGTCGAAAATTTCGACGTGGAGCCCACGCTGCTCGACCGCGCCATCGAACACGCTTTGGCCGAAGTGATGGCCGATCACGCCCGCACGGTCGCGCTGAACGGCACGCTGCAACGCATCCGCTTCGCGCTCGATCGCGGCGAGCTCGACGATCTGGGCGCATTGCTGCCGCTGGTGCGCGCGGGCGAACGTTCGCTGTTCGAAAGCCTGTTCGCCAAATATGTCGGCGTGTCGATGGCGCTGGGCCGGCGCATTCTTTACGAGCAAGGCGGGCGCCCCTTCGCGCTGGCCTGCAAGGGCACGCAAGTCGACAAGGACGTGTTCACCGAATTGCTGATGGGCCTGCGCCAGAGTGCCGCCCCCGAAGGTACGGCGCTCGACACGGCCGAATTGTTCGACGCGCTCGGCTATTGGGACGCGCTGGATACGCGCGGCGCCGAGGACCGCGTCGATGCATGGCGCCGGGGCGAAGTGGCGGGCCAATTGGTGCCCGAACCGCCGCCGCGCCGCCCGTCGGACGAAACGCGGCCCGATGCGCCGACCCGTAATATGTACGGATCGAGCTTCCGCCGCCGGCCGCTGAAGCGCTTCCACTAACGCCGAAGCTTCCGCTAACGCCAAAGCTTCCACTAACGATTGTCTCCGGGCACGGCGAACGATTAATGTTCGTCTAAGCTTGTTCGCGCATCTAAAGCGCGAAATCGCGTCCAGGAGCCATCATGTCCGCCAAGCTGCAGGGAATTCGCGTCAAGCTCGTCGCGTTGCTGTTGATGTTCGGTCTGCTGCCGCTAATCGCGGTCGGCGGCTATCTTGCCTTGCAGAAGGCGGAGATCGAGGACCAGGCGCTGGATCGCCTGGACGACGCATCGACCGCGATCATGGACCGGGTCGATCGCAACCTGTTCGAACGCTACGGCGACGTGCAGGCTTTCCTGATCAACAAGGTCGTTTCGGAACGCGAGCACTGGGGCCGCCCGTCGGCGGAGAATCCGCTGCTTGGCGCGATGGACGGCTATATGCGCACATATGGCCTTTACAAGCTGATGCTGCTGGTCGATCCGTCGGGCAAGCCGCTGGCGGTCAACCGCGTCGATGGCACGGGCAAACCGATCGATACGACGTTCGTCTACGCGCAGAATTTCGCCGGGGCGAGCTGGCTGAAGCGCGCGTTGGCCGAAGACTATCTCACCGGCACGAACGATTTGACCGGCACCGTCGTCGAGCCGCCGTCGGCCGACGCGACCGTCGCCAAAGCCTATGGCGAAGACGGCTGGTCGATCGTGTTCGCCGCCCCGTTGAAGGATTCCGACGGCAAGATCGTCGCGGTCTGGGCGAATTTCGCCGATTTCGGCTTGGTCGAGCAGATCGCCACCGCCGCGCAGAAGCAGCTGGCCGATAACGGCCTGCCGGGCACGTCGATCACGCTCGTCGATTCGAATGGCGTTGTGATGGTCGATTACGACCCCGCGAATCGCGGCAAGGACTATCGCCGCGATCCGGCAATCGTCGGGAAGATCAACCTTGTGACCTTGGGCCATGCGGCGGTGAAAGCCGCCCTGACGACCAAGGATCACGGCATGTATAACGGCCCGGACCCGCGCACGCGCAAGCCGATGGGCATGGGCTATTCCTACAGCACCGGCGCCTACGACTATCCCGGCCTCGGCTGGGCGACGATCGTGCAAACGCCGCCCAACGAAATCTTCGCGGCCATTTTCACCATCGAGCGGGCGATCACGATCGTGTTCGTCGCGGGTTTGGCTTTGATGCTGGTCGCCGGCCTTCTGATCGGCGCGATCGCCGTGCAGCCGCTGAACGCGCTGACCGAGGCGATGAACCGCCTCGCCAGCGGCGATCTGTCGACGCGCGTTCCCGGCGTGGGCCGCAAGGACGAGCTTGGCGGCATGGCCGCCGCGATGCAGGTGTTCAAGGACAATGCGATCGAAACCGAACGCCTGAAAGTCGAACAGCAGCGCCTTCAGGAACAGGCGGAGATCGAGAAGAAGCAAGCGTTGCTCGGCATGGCCGAAACGGTCGAACGCGAAACCGGCAAGGCGGTCGACGCGATCGCCGCGACGACGACGCAGGTCGACGGCACGGCGCAGAGCATGGCGAAACTGGCCGACGACGTATCGCGCGATTCGCAAAGCGTGGCCGCCGCATCGGAAGAAGCGCTGGTCAACGTCCAGACCGTGTCGTCGGCGGCCGAAGAACTCGCGGCGTCGATCCGCGAAATCTCCGGCCAGGTAGCGCGCGCCTCGACCGTCACGCGCAGCGCCGTCGATGCGGGCGAAAAGGCCCAAACGACGATCCGTTCGCTATCCGACGCGGTCACGAAAATCTCCGAAGTCACCAAGCTGATCGGCGAGATCGCGAGCCAGACCAACCTTCTCGCCCTCAACGCCACGATCGAAGCCGCGCGCGCGGGCGACGCGGGCAAGGGCTTCGCGGTGGTGGCGTCGGAGGTCAAGAATCTCGCCAACCAGACCGGCCGTTCGACCGAGGATATCGACCGCCAGGTCAGCGAGATCCAAACCGCGACGGAGGCCGCGGTGCGCGCCGTGGGCGAAATCGGCGAACGCATCCGCGAGGTCGACGAGGTGGCCGGCGCCATCGCCGCGGCGATGGAAGAACAGGGCTCCGCGACGCAGGAGATCGCGCGCAACGTCGCCCAGACGGCCGAAGCCTCGCGTGAAGTCTCGTCGAAGATCCAAAGCGTGAGCCAAGGTGCGGACAATGTCGGCACGCGCGCGGGCGAAGTCCGCCAAGCGATCACCACCGTATCGCGCAACGTCGAAGAACTGCGCGGCATCTTGGTGCGCGTGGTGCGCACCTCCACGCGCGACGCCAATCGCCGCGCCTGGCCGCGCTATGCGCTGAAACTGGCCGTCGAGATGACCGATGTCGCGGGCAAGCGCGTCGATGCGGCGCTGCTCGATATCTCGGAAGGCGGGGCCAATCTCAAATCCGACGCGGCCATGCGCAGCGGCGATCGCGGCAGTCTGCGCGTCGACGGGTTCGGCCAGCGTCTGACTTACGACGTGAAGGCGGTCGAAAACGGCCGCATCCATATCGAATTCGATTTCGTGACCGCCGACCCCGCCGCATTCAAAGCGTGGCTGGCACCGCGCGTCGCGGGCATGACGCCGGTCAAATGACGCATTCGCGGGGTGACGGGGTTAAAGCCCCGTCACCTCGAACTCGATTCCGGCCGTTTCTTTGAGATCGACCAGTTCGGTCAGTTTCGGTTTGGTGCCGTCGGCTTTCTCGCGCAGCAATTCGTTCTGCACCGACTTGGCGCTCAAAAACAGCACGTCGACATGCGGCGGTTTGAGCGGATAGCGATCGAGCGTGTGCCACACGCCTTCCTTCATCAGCAGGCCCTTGGTCCCGTCCATCAGAAATGCGCGCAAGCTTTCGGGCTTGGGCGCCATATCGGGCCCGTCCGCCGGCGTAGGCGGGGCGACGACCATCACCAAGGGCGTGCCATTGACCGGCATGAAGCCTTGCGTCACGCCGTAATGCCGCTCCAGCACCGAGAAGCGCATCGGCTGATGGTAGAAGCGCGAATAGGAAAGCTGCGCGCCGCCTTCGGCATCGAAGGGCAGCAGCCACGCATCCGAAACGCCGCCTTGGAAATCCGATTTGCGCGACGTGTCGCCGATGACGATGCCGAACGGCGCGAAGCTTTCGGGCGTGAACGGCTCGACTTTAAGCTGATGCAGGGTCGTCATGGGCGCTCCGTGGGGTGGAGCGCCCTTCGATCATGCCAACGCGGCGACGCCGGGCAGCTCCTTGCCTTCCAGCCATTCAAGAAACGCGCCGCCCGCCGACGACACATAGCCGAACTTGTCCTCCACGCCCGCGTGGATCAGCGCCGCGACCGTGTCGCCGCCGCCGGCAACCGACAGCAGCTTGCCCGCCTGACTGCGCGCGGCGACACCCTTGGCGAGTTCGACCGTGCCCTTGTCGAAAGGCGGGAATTCGAACGCGCCGACGGGGCCATTCCACACCAGCGTCTTGGCGTGATCGAAAATCTTCAGCGTTTCGGCGACCGACAGCGGCCCGATATCCAGGATCATCTGATCGGCGGGAATGCGACCGATCGGCACGATTTGGGCGCTGGCGCCATCGGTCAACGCACCCGCGACCACCGCATCGACCGGCAGCACGATCTGTTTCCCCGCCGTTTCGGCGTCTTCCATGATGCGCCGCGCGGTTTCGGCCAGATCGCGTTCGCACAGCGAGCGGCCGACATCGACACCCTTAGCGAATAGGAACGTGTTCGCCATGCCGCCGCCGATCGCCAGGATATCGACGCGGTTCAACAGATTGCCGATGAGCTCGAGCTTGGTCGAAACCTTCGACCCGCCGACCACGGCCGCGAGCGGACGCTGCGGATTTTCCAAAGCCTTGCCCAGCGCATCGAGCTCGGCCTGCATCAAACGGCCCGCATAAGCGGGCAGCAAATGCGCAATACCCTCGGTCGAGGCGTGTGCTCGATGCGCGCAGGAAAACGCGTCGTTGACGTAAACATCGCCTAACGCGGCCAGCGCCTTGGCGAAAGCCGGATCGTTCTTTTCCTCGGCCGCGTGGAAGCGCAGATTTTCGAGCATGGCGATACCGCCCGGCTTCAACCCCGCGATCGTCTTGGCGGCCGCGTCGCCGATGCAGTCGGCGCCGAACGCGACGCTCGCACCGCAGGCCTTCGACAGATC
>JAIUNH010000061.1 GCA_020161965.1 Pseudomonadota bacterium | reverse complement strand
TGGCTGGGCCGCGTGGCGAGATCGTCTTCGGCTTGCGCGTCGAGGCCGATCAGCACTTCGGGCGGGATCTCGCCATGCGCCGCACCGACAAGTTTGGCGCCCGCGCGCAATTTGGCGGTGAGTTCCGCTTCGAGGCGCGCGCGATCGACCATGTCCAGTGCGTCGGTCTTGGTCAGCACCACCAGATCGGCGCAAGCAAGCTGGTCGGTGAACACTTCCTCGATCGGATTGTCGTGATCGAGATTGGGATCTCCCCGGCGCTGGGCTTCCAACGCCGCTTCGTCTTCGGCGAATTGGCCCGCGGCCATCGCGGGACCGTCGATCAGCGTGACCACGCCATCGACCGTCGTGCGCGTTTTGATGCCGGGCCAGTTGAACGCCTGGACCAGCGGCTTGGGGAGTGCGAGGCCCGACGTCTCGATCACGATGTGATCGGGCGGCTCGGGCAGGTCGAGCAGCTTTTCGATCGCCGGCAGGAAATCGTCGGCGACGGTGCAGCAGATGCAGCCATTGGCGAGCTCGATCACGTCGCCGGGCGCGCAGCCTTCTTCCGCGCAGCCCAACAACAGCTCTCGGTCCATTCCGAGCTCGCCGAATTCGTTGATGACGAAGGCGATGCGCTTGCCTTTCGCGTTGGCGGCCAGCTTGCGCAGCAGCGTCGTCTTGCCCGCCCCCAGAAAGCCGGTGACGATCGTCGCGGGGATGCGGTTCATACTGTTTTTCCTTTCAAGGCGAGCGGCAGACCGGCCGCAACGAAAATCGCGTCATGCGCCACACGCGCGACGTCTTGATGAATGCGGCCCGCATGGTCGCGGAATTCGCGGGCGAGTTTGTTGTCGGGCACGATGCCAAGACCGATTTCGTTGGAGACGAGCACGACCGGGCCCTTCGCGGCTTTCAGTGCCGCGCAGAGTTTCGCGGTTTCGGCAGCGATGTCGGCTTGTCCGTGCATCAGGTTCGACAGCCACAGCGTGAGGCAATCGACCAGAATCGGCGCGCCCGGCTTGGCGTGGGTGGCGATGATGCCTGCGATATCCAGCGGTTCTTCGATCGTCGCCCAGCCGGACCCGCGCCGTTTTTTGTGTGTGTCGATGCGCGCGGCCATCTCCCTGTCGTGCGCCTGACCGGTCGCGAGATACAGCGCCTTGGCGCGCGGACCCCGCAAGGCGAGGGTCCGTGCTTCGGCATATTCGCTCTTGCCCGAGCGGGCACCGCCCAGCACGAGCACGATTTTGGGTTTAGCCCGCTTGGGGGCCGGTTTGGTCCGCGCCACGTGTCACCCTTTCCTCCCGCCGAGGACGGTCGTTGCGATGCGCCAACAGCGGCGTATCGGCGTCCGGGAGGTTTCCTGGCTCGGGGTCATCGATCGCGCACCGCCTTCCCAGACCGGAACATTTCCGGCCCAGTGGCTGGGGGTGGGCGCGATCTCGCCGCTCACAGTTGCGGGGGCAGCGTCGGTTTGGCGGAAACCTTCGACAAAATCTAAGGTTTTCGCGTCACCGCTCTTCCCTGTCCGGATGCGGCTCCGTTACTATCATGGCGTCCGGGGCGGGGAAAGATCGTTGCGGTATCGGGGATTAGGGTTTGTCGGGGCGGCGATTTTGGCGCTGGCGGTGACGCTGGCGGCGCCCGCGCGCGCGCAAATGCCCCAAACGATCCTGCAGATCGCCACCGAAAAAGTGCCGGATAAGGTCAAATTCTCGCAGCAGATCGGCGCGCAAGTGCGCCTGTCGCGCGACGGCCGGCTATTCGCGATGACCTGGGCGCCGATTCCCAATCCGCGCGGCTGGGTCGTGGTGCTGCACGATCGCAATGGCTGGGCGCCGGCCGAAGTGCAGGATTGGCACGCGACGCTGATCCGCCGGGGCCTTGGCATCGTCGCCATGCAATGGTGGTACGGCACGGGGACGGGCCTGGCCAGCGAGGCGCCGGCCGATATCGTCTATCGCGAACTCGAAGCCGTATTGCGCATGATGAATATGCGCCCCGGCTCGCTGATGCTCTACGGAACGGGGCGCGGGGCCGAATATGTCTACGCGCTCGCCGCTTATGATCGGAACTCGGGCAGCAAGTTCTTCGCGCTGAACGTGCCCAATTCGGGTGCGATGGCTGCCGATCTTGCCGCCAACAAGCGCATCGGCGAAGGCCAGTTCGGCTTGGGCCCGTTCGACGATACGCGCTGGGCGTTCGTCTGCGGCACGCGCGACGCCGATCCCGACCGTGCGGGCTGCCCGGTGCTGAAGGGCGCTTCGGATGTCGTGCGCCGTTTCGGCGGCAAGAACGAATTATCGATCCAGATCGACCGGGGTACGCGCGCCTCGCTGATGACCGATCGGGCGAAGCTCGATCAAGTGCTCGACAAGTATCTCGCCGTCTTGCGTTGACTTTCCTTACGGAAAATCCTGCGCTAGCCTGACGGCCATATTTTCTTCTCTCGTCCGGACCCGGAGCCGCGCCCCTATGAACCGCTCAATCGCCCGAATCGCTGCCGCTGCCGTCGTGACCTTGGCCGCCACGCCCGCTTTCGCCCATACCGGTCATGCGACCGACGGCATGGTGGCCGGTTTCGCGCATCCGCTGTTCGGCCTCGACCATATTCTGGCGATGCTTGCCGTCGGCATCTTCGCCGCGCAGAAGGGCGGCGTGTGGCGCTTCGCGGTGCCGGCGTCGTTCATGATCGCGATGGCATTCGGCGGGATGCTGGCGATTTCGGGCGTCGAATTCCCGATGGTCGAAACCGGCATCGCGTTCTCGGTCGCGATCTTCGGCCTTGCCATCGTCTTCGCCGATCGCGTGCCCGCCATCGCGGGCGGCGTGCTTGCGGGCGTGTTCGCGCTGTTCCATGGCGCCGCGCATGGCGGCGAAATCGCCGAGGGTGCGAGCTTCCTGCCTTACGCGATCGGCTTCCTGACCGCGACGGGCCTGCTGCATGCGGCGGGTTTCGCGGTCGCGACGTTCGCGAACACGACTTTGCGCTACGCCGGTGCGGCCATCGCGATGGTCGGTGCGGTTTTGCTGTTCGCCTAACTCAGCAACGCGGGTCGCGGTTTACGTAAGCCACGCGCCAAGCGTGGCCGCGACCCGCACCGTCGAACCGGTCGACGCGCGTGACCGACAGCGTATCGACGACGATCGACAACGCGGCTTCCGGCGCAATTCCCAACACATGCGATAGCGCCGCGCGCACCACGCCGCCATGGCAGACCATGGCGATGGGGCGGCCCTTGGCGCTTGCGACCGTTTCGTCGAGCGCCGCGGCGACGCGGGCGCAGACTTCGATGAAGCTCTCGCCGTTCTCGGGCTTGATCTCCGCCATCGTCAGCCAATGGCGATGGGTGTTGCGCGCATCGCCATGGCCATAGGCGCCAAGCTCGGCGTAGGTCTTGCCCTGCCAATCGCCGAAGCTTTGTTCGATCAAGCCCGGCACGATCCGGTAATCCGGTGCTGAAACCTGGCGCGCGGCCCACACGGCATTGGCGGTGCGCACCGTGCGCGACAAGGGCGTGACCGTCCACAGCGCGTCCTTGTCCGGCAGGATACGCGCGAGCCCTTCGAAGGCGCGCGCATCGGTCGTGTCGCAGTCGACATCCTTGATGCCGTAGCAGCGCCCGGCCTGGCCCACGACGGGCGCGTGGCGCACCAGGAAAACCGGCGTCTCAATCATTTTGTCCATGTTTGTCACCACCAAAGGGTCGCGGCCAGCGCCGCGCACAGTATCGCGATTTCGGAAATTTGTTGAACCGCACCCAACACGTCGCCGGTTTGGCCGCCGATATGCTTGCGCGCGAACCGCTCGACCGCGAAGGTCGCCGCCGCACCCGCGACGAACCCCAATGCGGCGCCCAGCGGCCCGACGAAGAACAGGAACGCAGCACCAATGGCGATCGTGTCGAGCATCCGCCCTTGCGCGGGGCGACCGGCGCCATGGGCCAAACCGTCTTCGCGCGCCATTGGCAAGGCGTGCATCGCGTGGACGACGCAAGCGCGGCTGAAACACGACGCGGCCAGCATCACGCAGAGCGCGTCCCAGGGGTCCAAGCTGTCGGCGATCAACACGACGCGCATCCCGACGGCGAAGATCAGCGCCAATACGCCGAACGTGCCAATGCGGCTGTCGCGCATGATCGCCAGGCGTCGCGCAGGATCGCGGGCCCCCAACGAATCGGCGAAATCGGCTAGGCCGTCCTCGTGCAAGGCGCCGGTCATCGCCGTCATCGCCGCGACCGCCAGCAACGCCGCGAACAAAGTCGGCAAGCCCAGCGCCCAGGGCAGGGCGAAGGCGGCCCCGCCGGCAAGCGCGACCGGCACGCCCGCGACGGGAAACGCGCGCACGGCGGCAGCCAACGGCGCCTCGGCGACATGCTGGGGCAGGCGGACCGGCAGGCGCGTCAAAAACGCCAGCGCCAGGCGAAGCTCGTTGCCCAGGCCGGGGCGGTGGTCGACGAAGTCGGACATTTCGATGTTGAAGCCTTGCTTGAAAAGGCGCGGGAAGATAGGACGGCCACCCAGGCAATTCCAGCCGAAAGCGCCGCCATGACCCAACCTAAAGGACCTGTCGCGAACTTCGCCGAGATCCGCGCGGTGCTTGCGTCCTTTCCCGGCCCCGATCGCCAAGCCGCGGCGGAAGCCGCCGCGCGCGAAGGCCAGCTCACCAAGCCGCCGGGGGCGCTGGGCCGGCTGGAGGAGATTTCCGCCTGGATGGCCACATGGCAGGGCAAAGCGCGCCCGAAGGCCGATCATCCGCGTGTTGCGGTCTTCGCCGCCAATCACGGTATCGCCGCGCAGGGCGTGTCGGCCTTTCCGCCATCGGTGACCGAACAGATGGTGCGGAACTTCGTTTCCGGCGGGGCTGCCGTGAATCAGCTCAGCACGCTGTTCGACGCCGATCTGCGCGTCTACGAAATGGCGCTCGACAAGCCGACGGCCGATTTTTCCAAGGGTCCGGCGATGCGCGAGGAAGACTGCGCGCGCGCCATGGCCTACGGCATGATGGCGGTGGAGGCCAATCTCGACATTCTTTGCCTGGGCGAAATGGGCATCGCGAACACCGCCTCGGCATCGGCGATCTGCGCGGGCCTGTTCGGCGGCAACGCGCAAGATTGGGTCGGGCCGGGGACCGGCGTGGCGGGCGATGCGCTTACGCATAAGAAGGCCGTGATCGACGGCGCGCTGAAACTGCATTTCGCCGAGAAGCGCGATCCGTTGGATGTGCTGGCGCGCGTCGGCGGGCTCGAACTCGCGGCGATCGCGGGGGCGGTGATGGCCGCACGCTTGGCGCGCACGCCAGTACTGCTCGACGGTTTCGCCTGCACGGCTGCCGCCGCCGTGCTTCATGCGCTCGACGAACATGCGCTCGATCATTGCATGGTGGCGCACATGTCTGCCGAGCCCGGGCATCGGCGCCTGCTCGACAAAATCGGCAAGAAGCCGCTTCTCGATCTCGGCATGCGCTTGGGCGAAGGTTCGGGGGCCGCGTTGGCGCTTGGGCTCGTCAAGGCGGCGGTCGCTTGCCATACCGGCATGGCGACCTTCGCTGACGCGGGCATCGACGGCAAAGTCTGAGCCCCTCGTTTCTGCGCGGGTAGGGCGCGAGATTATGGGGCCGTGCAAGCGCGCGGTTTGGGGCAGTCTGCGCCCCATGAAATTCGCACCCTTTATCGACCTCTGCCTCGCCGCCCATGGTTACCAACGCCCGCCGCGCATCGGCGAGGCCGTGCCCATGCGCATTCCAACCGGGCCTTCCCTCTTCGCGCGGATCGCGCGACGATGGAGGAAATGACCGACCCCGACTGGAACGATATCCGCGCCTTCCTCGCCATCGCCCGCGAAGGCAGTCTCGCTAAAGCCGCCAAGGCGACGCGATTGAGCCAAGCCACGCTTGGCCGTCATCTGCGCGCGTTGGAGGCCACGCTCGGCGCGCCGCTCTTCGACCGATTGCCGAACGCGCTCAGGCTCACGACCCTGGGCCGCGAAACCCTCGACGGCGCCAATGCGATGGACGACGACGCGGCGACGATCCTGCGCCGCGCCAAGCTCGCCGCCGAACCCGAATTGCGGCCGGTCGTCGTCACCTCGGTCAATTCGATCGCGTGGTTCATGGTCCGCCATTTCGGCGAATTGCAGGCGAAGCTCGCCGGCACGCCCTTGGTGTTGAAGCCCACACGCCGTTCGGTCGATCTCGCCCGCCGCGAAGCCGATATCGCCCTGCGCATGCAATCGCTGCCCGACGCGCATGATCTGACCGGGCGTAAAATCGGCCGCGTGGGCAACGCGATCTACGTGTCCAAAGCCTATCTCGCGCGCACGGGTCGCAAGCCGTCGGACGGCATGGACGGAATCGATTTTATCGCGCGCGAAACGGGGTCGGAGATTTCCGCCCAGGCGCGCTATTCGGCGGATATCGCCAAGCGCGTGCGCGTCGTGTGCCGCGTGTCGGAGACGGTCTTGCGCCACCAAGCGGTGCTGGATGGGCTGGGGGCGACTTTATTGCCCTGCCATCTGGGCGACGCGGAGCCCAATTTGCAGCGCATCGGGCCGCGCCTCGCCGATCTCGACGAGGATATGTATCTCGTCGTGCACCGCGATCTGCGCCGCGTCGCGGCCGTGCGCCGTGCTGCCGATGCGATCGCGGCGTTGTGCAAGCGCCATGCGAAAGCGCTGATCGGGCGCTAGCGTCGGTTTATTCGCTGGATTGCAGCAGCTGGCCGCGTTCGCGCGCGCGGGTGAAGGCGAACAGGAACGCGCCGAAGGCCAGCGCCATGATGACGAGGTTCAGCGCGAAGGCTTGCGCCAGCAAATCCCAGCGGAAAACCCTGTCGATCATGACCGCGCGCATGCCTTCGAACACATAGGTCGAGGGCAGGGACCACGCGAGCGGCTTCAGCCATTCCGGCAGCACCGAAACCGGATACCAGACGCCCGAAATCGGCTGGATGATGAAGATCGACGCCCAGGCATAGCTTTCGGCCGCCAAGCCGAAACGGAACAGCAAAGCGCCGATCAGCAACCCGATCGACCAGCCGAGCATCACCAGCATCATCCAGAAGGCGAGCAGCGGCAGGCCAAGATCGAACACCGAATAGGCGAATAGCGGAATCGCGAGCAGGGCCGCCGGCAACACGCCGATCATCGAGCGCGTGACGGACAGCAGCATCAGCGATGCCGCGAACTCCCACGGCCGCAATGGCGACACGAAAAGATTGGCGAGATTGCGCGACCACATTTCTTCGAGCAGCGACAGCGTCAGCCCGAATTGCGAGCGCACGAGCACGTCCCACAGCAGCACGGCGCCGATCAGCACGCCCGCCGCATTCGCGAACCAGCTCGATTGCTGATTCAGGAAGACGGTGACGAAGCCCCAGATCGTCATCTGCAGCACGGGCCAGTAGACGAGGTCGAAGACCCGCGTCCAGGACGAGCGGAAGAGATAAAGATGCCGGCGCGTCATCGCGCCGATGCGGGTGAGGGAGCCGTTCATTGCGCCGCCGCCTGCGCGGTGCCGCGCGCCACGTCCAAGAAGACCTGTTCCATATCTTCGCGCCCGTAGCGCGCGATGAGATCGGCGGGCGAGCCGCGATCGACGATCCGGCCCGCTTTCATCATCAGCACGTCGGCGCACAGGCGCTCGACCTCGGCCATGTTGTGCGAGGCGAGCAGGATCGCGGCCCCTTGCGTGCGCGCGTAAGCTTCCAGATGTCCGCGCACGCGATCGGCGGTGTCGGGATCGAGGCTCGCGGTCGGTTCGTCGAGCAGCAGCAGCTCGGGCCGGTTGATCAGCGCCTTGGCCAAGGCCGCGCGCGTTTTCTGGCCGCTCGACAGCGAGCCGGTCTTGCGGTCGAGGAAAGCCGTCAGGTCGAGCAATTCGGCGAGTTCGGCGATTCGCGCTTTGAGATCGCGCACGCCGTAAAGCCCGCCGAACACGTCGAGGTTTTCGCGCACCGTCAGGCGCGAGGGCAGATCGACATAGGGCGAGGAGAAATTGAGCCGAGGCAAAGCGGCGTAGCGATCGCGGCGCATATCGACGCCGAGAATGTCGATCGTGCCGGCGGTGGGGATCAAAATCCCCAGCAGCATCGAGATCGTCGTCGTCTTGCCCGCCCCGTTGCCGCCGAGCAGACCGACGACTTGGCCGCGTGGTACGGTGAACGAAATTCCGTCGACGGCCGGCGGCACATCGTCGCGGAAACGCTTGGTCAGGTCGCGGACATTGATCGCGGCGATGGTCATGGCAATGTATATGGCCCGCCGCGCCGCCAAAGGCAAAGGGACAACGAGAAAGCTCGCGTGACCGCCGTTTCGAAAACTTTGCCGCAAAACATCGTACCGCCGCCGCCATTGGGCCGCGTGCGTCTGCGCACCCTTGTGGTCGTGCGCTGGATCGCCATCGCGGGCCAGACCGCCGCCGTGCTGGGTACCTATTTCGGCCTCGGCTTCCATTTCGCGCTGTTCCCGACCTTGGGCGCCATCGCGATCTCCGCATTGCTGAACGCCGTGCTGACCTTCGATCGGCCGCAAGCCGGGCGGCTCGACGATCGCGCGGCGGGTGCGGTTCTCGCCTATGACGTGATGCAGCTCGCCACGCTGCTCTATTTCACCGGCGGTTTGCAAAACCCCTTCGCGGTGTTGATGGTCGCCCCCGTCGCGGTGGCGGCGGCGTCGCTGTCGCGTGTGGTGACGGTCGTGCTCGGCGTATTGGCGATGGGGCTCGCGACCGTGCTGGCAATCTGGCACCAGCCTTTGCCGTGGCGGCAAGAAGGCTTGGCGTTGCCGATCGAACTGCGCATCGGCGTGTGGTTCGCGATGGCGACGACGATCGTGTTCGTTGCGGCTTATGTGGCGCGGCTCGCCGGCGAAGCGCGCCAGATGTCCGATGCGTTCGGTGCGGCACAAGCGGCCCTCGCGCGCGAACAACGCATGAGTGCGGTCGGCGGCTTGGCCGCCGCGGCGGCGCATGAACTGGGCACGCCGCTCGCCACCATCGCGGTGGTGGCCAAGGAAATCGCGCGCGACTTGCCCGACGGCGATCTCAAAGCCGACGCGGATTTGCTGCTGCGCGAGACGATGCGCTGCCGCGACATATTGGCGCGCCTGGCGGCCAAACCCGAAGGCGGCGGGCCCGAAGGCAACCCGTTTCCGCGCCCCCCGCTACCCGTGCTGTTGCGCGAGATCGCGGATCGCTACGCGCGGGGCGTGCCGGTCGAACTCGATCAGGATTTCGAAGACGGTCACGAGCCGCCGATCGCGCGCACGCCGGAAATCGTGCAAGCGCTGGGAACGCTTGTGGAAAATGCCGCCACGTTTGCCCACGAGAAGGTCGAGATTTTCGCGTGGTCGGACGAGGAATTCGTCGGCGTGGAAATCGAGGACGACGGGCCGGGTTTCCCGCCGGAGATTTTGGCGCGGCTGGGCGAGCCTTATGTCTCCACCCGCGTGGGCGACGGCGAGCACATGGGGCTGGGCGTGTTCATCGCAAGCACCTTGCTATCGCGCACGGGGGGTACTGTATCCTGGGGCAATCGCGAGGAGGGTGGTGCACGCGTTTCGGTGCGCTGGCCCAAGGCGCGTTTCGCGTAAGGAAGCACCATGGATATGCAAGCCCCGGCGGCGGACGCCGTCTCCCGCAAATTGCTGATCGTCGAGGACGACGAAGCCTTTCGCGTGCGCTTGGCGCGCGCGATGGAACGGCGCGGCTATGCGGTCACGATGGCCGAATCGATCGCGGCGGCGGAAGCCGCTTTGGCGGGCGGGTATGTGCCCGAATGCGCGGTCGTCGATCTGAAACTGGGCGACGGCTCGGGCCTCGATCTCGTGCCGCGTATCCGTGCGGCGGCACCCGATTCGCGGGTCGTGATCCTCACCGGCTACGGCAATATCGCGACCTCGGTCGCGGCGATCAAAGCCGGCGCCGTCGATTACATTCCGAAACCCGCCGACGCCGACGTGATCGACGCGGCGCTCAACGCGGGCGACCGTGCGCTGCCTCAGCCGCCCGAACATCCGATGTCGGCCGATCGCGTGCGTTGGGAGCATATTCAGCGCGTGTTCGAGCAATGCGAACGCAACGTGTCTGAAACCGCGCGGCGTTTGAACATGCATCGCCGTACGCTCCAGCGCATCCTGGCCAAGCACGCGCCGCGCGAAACCGCGTAACCGCGAATGACGGCGGCTTGCGCGGGGTCGGGAACCCTGCGTTAGATCGCGGCCATGGCGATCGAAATTTGGCTGGCTTTCGTCGCGGCTTCGGCCGTGTTGCTCCTCATCCCCGGACCGACGATTCTGTTGGTCGTGTCCTACGCGCTGGGTCAAGGCTGGCGCGCGGCATTGCCGATGGCGATCGGCGTGGCGCTGGGCGATTTCACGGCGATGACGCTGTCGATGATCGGCGTGGGGGCGCTGCTCGCGGCATCGGCCACGGCGTTTACGATCCTGAAATGGGTCGGGGCCGCCTATCTGGTCTATCTCGGCATCAAGCTGTGGCGCAGCGGTGGCACGCTGGCGGCCGCACCGGCGCAGGACCGCGCCTCGGCCGCAAAAATGCTCGGCCATGCATGGCTCGTCACGGCGCTGAACCCGAAGGGCATAACTTTTTTCGTCGCCTTCCTGCCGCAATTCCTCGATCCAATGGGCGACGTGATGCTGCAGCTTTCCATCTTCTGCGCGACCTTCATCGCGATGGCCTTCGCCAATGTGTTCGGCTACGCGCTGGCCGCGTCGCGCGTGCGTAAGGCCTTCGCGGGTCCGCGGACGATGACGATCGTCAATCGCACCGGTGCATGCGCGCTGATCGGGGCGGGAATCGGCAGCGTCGCCTTGTCCCGGGCCTAACGCGCGCCAAATCTCCGACATGTCCCGTTTTGCGACCTTCGCCGCGCTGACGCTCGCGGTTTTGTATATGGCGCTGGCCATGCGCCCCGAAGCCGCCTTGATCGGCACGCCGATCGCGGAGGATGGCTGGTACGCGCTGACCGTCGCGCGCAACGTGGCGACGCATCGTGGAATTACGATCGACGGCTTGACCTGGACGAACGGCTTCCAACCCTTGTTCACTTTCGTCGAAGCGGCGGGATTTGCTCTCGCCGGCGGCGATACGATCGGCGGCTTGCGCGTGTTCTTTGCACTCGCCACGCTCGTGCATGTCGCGGGCGCGTTGCTGGTGGCGCATCTGGCGCAAGGCTATGCGGGCAAGGACGATCGTATTGCCGGCCCGCTCGCGGCGTTGGGCTATCTCGCCGCGATCAAAAGCTACAACGATTTCTACACCGGGCTCGAAACCGGGTTGCAGATCACGCTCTACGCTGCGATTTGGGCGCTGCATCTTCGCGATTGGCGTGGGCGCTGGTCGCGCGAAGCCTTGCTGGGTGTGGCGTTGGGCTTGGTCGTGCTGACGCGCATCGACGCGGCAGTGTTCGTCGCCGTCCTTTGCGCGGACGAGCTTCGGCGCGGCTGGCGTTCGGGATTGCCCGACGCGATCCGCCGCTGCTTCGTTGTCGGCGGGACGGCGGTGATCGTGTCCTCGCCCTGGTGGCTCTACAACGCGCTGGTCTTCGGCCATCCGATGCCGACATCGGGTTTCGCGCAGCAGGAAACGCTGGTCTCGCTCGACCGCACGCTCAGCGCGTTGTGGGCGCTCGCCAGCGTGGCGATGCCGTGGATCTTTGCCGGCGCGCATGAGGATCGCTGGGCCGAAATCGCGCGTGTGATCGCCTTGGCCGCACTCGGCCTTCTGGTGTGGCGCAAGAAATGGCGGCCGGCGGGCGATCTCGGCTTTCCGGCCGTGTTGCTCGCGGCCTATGCGGCGCTGGTTTTCTATTACTGGCTCACCTTCTTCGCGGATTGGTTCTACATCCGCTACTTCGCGCCGCTGTCGTTGCTCGCCTTCGTGTTCGTGCCGGTGATTTTGACGCGCACGGCGCCCAAAGCCGTGCCCGTGCTGGGCGGAGCTGCGGCGGCGATCATGGCGGTGTTGCTGCTGCTCGCCTGGAAGAATTGGACGCCGTTCGGCGCGTCGGCGCATCACACCCAAGTCGAACTGGTCGAGGAATTCGTGGCGCCGGGCGAATTGGTCGCGGGCGGCCAGTCGGGCACGCTCGGCTTCCTGCGCGATCAGGTCGTCAATATCGACGGCAAGGTGAACCCGGACGCGCTCGCCTGGCGCGGCCATATGTGGGACTATCTCGACAAGCTCGGCATCGCGTGGTTCGCGGATTCGACTTGGTATGTCGAAACCTATCTCGGGACCGAGCCCGAGAAGGTCGGC
>JAIUNH010000060.1 GCA_020161965.1 Pseudomonadota bacterium | reverse complement strand
CAGTACCCCGCGCGTGGAAATTGCCGCCGCCGGTGTCGATCGACACGCCGAGCGGCGTGCCGGCGTTGTCGTAGCCTTGGATCGAGATACCTTGATCGATGCCGCCGCCGCCGATGGCCGCCTGCGCGCCCGACGGCAAGGCGTTGGTAAGCGACCCCGAACCGCCGCCCATGACGATATAGCCGCCATTGGTGTCGATCGAGATGTCGTAGGTCGTCGGCTGGATATCGATGTAGCCGTAGGAACCGCCGCCCTTGCGCGTGTTGAAAATCATGTTCATCGAACCGGAACCGGTCGCGACCAGATTCCTGTCGATGATGATGTTGCCGTTCGACAGCAGGTTGAGATTGGCGGACGAGGCGATGTTGAAGCTCTGGTCGTTGGTGACGTTGATCGTGTCGCCCAACACGGTCACGTCGCCGGTCCAGATATTGGCTTGGCTCAGCGTGACGGTGCCGCTATTGCCCTGGATCGTGGCGCTGTCGGCCAGCGCGTCCTGGACGATGGCGCCGGACTGCGTGAAGCCCACACCGCCCAGGAAGAACACGCCCGTGCCCAGCGTCGAGGTCTGGACGTTCGGCGTAACCGAGGTGTTGAGCGACACGTTGGTCGTCGTCCCCGTGCGGTTCAGCGTGATGTTGGCGAAGGTGTTGGTGCTTTCGTTCAGCGTGATGGCGCCCGTTCCGCCCAGGATCAGGTTGGGCGCGCCGAGGATGCCGTAGGTCTGGTTGATGGCACCCCCGGCGGCCAGCGCGACCGTACCCGACGACGTGATCGACTGGCTGAACGTGATCGCGCCGGTGATCCCGAGCGTGAGGTTGCCCGTTCCCAGATTAATCGCCGCCGTGTTCGTGAAGCTGCCGCCCGCATAACCCGCACCCGACGTGCCGGTCGTCTCGACGTAACCGCCCAACGTGTTGATGCCGGAGCCGCCGACCACGATGTTGCCGCCCGCGCGCAGCGATACATTCAGCAGATAACCGCCACTGCTGATCGATCCGCCCGACCCGATCGTGATGGCGCCATCCGCGCGCAGAACCAGAGTCGTGTTGGCCGCACCGTTGACGATGCCGGCGGTGATGTCGATGTTGCCCGTGCCGGCACCGCCCGACGCGGTGGTGATGGTGACGATGCCGCCGGTCAACGCCGCGTTGAGCACCGAAACGTCGAGATTGGACGATGCGTTGGATCCCGCGAAGGGCGACGCGCCGCTCATATCGCCAGAGCTCGCACCGGCCGTGATCGTGATGTCGGTCGGATCGAGCAACAGCGAGCCCGCATTGCCGCTCGCCCCCCGCAAGCCGACCGTGCCGCGAAAATCAAGGAAGCCCTTCGACGAGACTTCGATGAAGCCGCCATTGACCGCACCGGACACATCGATGTGACCGGCATTGCGCGTGGCTTCGTCCGACCACAAGATCACGCGCCCGCCATCGGCCAACGCGGACGACGCGTCGATCACCGCGCGCGCATCCATATAGACCATCTTGGCATTGGCTTCGGGGCCATTGCCTTGATAGTTGCCACCGACGAGAACCGTGCCGCCGCCCGCATCGCCCGACGCGTCTAGGCGTGCGTTCTCGAACAGCCCGACCTTCTCGCCCAGCACCTTGATCGTGCCGCCTTTGGCATCGGCCGTTTGGCCCGACGCATCGAGTGTGGCGTTGACGGAAACGATCCCGTTCTCGCCGCCGTCGATGACGATCTCGCCGTTTTCGATGCGCGCCGAGCGCGCTTCGACGATGCCGGTTACGTTGATCACGTTGTTGATCACGTCGCGCGCTGCGCGCGCGGTCATCAACACCCGGCCGCCATCGGCTTGGATCGTGCCCGAGTTGTCGACCAGCGCGTTCGCGCCCGTGGGCGCTTGCGTGACCGTGCCGGTCGACGCGAACTTCAAAAGCCCGTCGCCGAAGAAGTCGAGCGTAAACGTCGGCGTGCCCGCCAGCACCACCGTGCCGCCTTGCGCGACGATCGTGCCCTTGTTCTCGACCGCCGCCGCCGACAGCACGGCGAAGCCGCCTTGAGCGACGTTGACGAAACCTTCGTTGATCACGCGCGCATTGACGTCGCCCGCGATCGAGAAATTGAGATTGCCGGCAAGGAAGTCGGCTTGGTTCATCCGCGACGTGGTCGCGACCAGGCCGTTGACGTCGACCATCGACGACGGCCCGAAATAGATGCCCGCCGGGTTCATGATCACGACCCGGCCATTGGCCTGGATCGAGCCGAAGATCATCGACGGATCGGGGCCGATGACGCGGTTCAGCGCCAGCGAACTGCTATCCGGCTGGATGAAGCGGACGATATTGCCCGCACCGACCGAGAAGCTCTGCCAGTCGATCGACAGCGTCGACGAGTTCTGGTTGATGGTGAGCTGGTTGGCACTCGTCTGCGAAATCGCGCCCGAGCCGCCGACCACATTGCCGCCGGTCGGCAGCGCCTGCGCCTTGGCTTGATCGCTCGGCAGCACCGCGAACGGCAGGCCCAGCGCCGCAGCGCCCAATCCCCAACGCCGGAAACGCCCCCAGCGCACGCGGCGGCGATGCGCCGCACGGCGTTCAGGAGCGTCAATTTCGCGCGGGGAGCGCATCAGCAAAAACACCAAGTTTTGTGCGGGTTTTCCGCAGATAATGCGGCGCCCTCATGAACAGAAAGTTTAATAGTAGAGGGGCTGGTTTGACCAGCGCTCAGTTGCCGAAGCGCAAGAAAAACACGTTAAAAACGTGCTGAAACATCCATCAGCAACCGCCACGGATGCTCGCCCTCGGCCTGCCCGGGCGCGCGGGTCAGCGGCTTGGCCAGTTCCAGCCCGCCGGAGACCCAGCTATCCGGCTGGACGCGCACACCGAACCCGGCCGACGACAAAAATTGCGTCTGCGAGGCGCCGCCCGTCCGGCGGTTCCAGGCCCAGCCCGCATCATAGAAAACGTAAGGCTGCCAGCCATCACCCGCCAGATCGCCGTAGCGCAGATCCACGCCTTGGCCAAAGCCGTTGCGCCCGGTGATCTCCGACGGATCGTAGCCGCGCCCGAAGCGCGAACCGCCGAGCGCGAATTCCTCGCCCGCGAACAGCACCGACGATGTCGCCTGCCCGCTGCCCACCCATTGCAGGCTGAACTTCTCCGGCAGGATCTGGATGCGGCGAAGCTCCGCCGTCCATTTGTGGAAATTTGGATTGGCGCCGGTGCGCGACAACAGATTGTTGCCTTCCTCGGTCGAACCCAAACCCAACCCCCGCGTGTATCCCAGCGACATGACCGTGGCGCCCTGCAGGAAACCCACATGGGTGTAGGTCGCGCGCATGTCGCCAGCCGTATATTGCTCGTTGGTTTGCAGCGTGGCGCCGACCAGCGTGCGTGTCGTCGCGAAGAAGATCGAGGAATCGAGCGTCAGGTTTTCGCGCCGCGAGCGGATCACCGGATAGGAAAGGCGCGGGCCCACGCGCCACGCCACCGTGTTGACGCGCAAGGATTTCAGCGTGTGGCCGGGCCAGCCCCAGGAATAGGTCGTGTCCCAGCCGAGCGTCAGCCCATCGCCGCCGATCGGCTGGCTATAGCGCAACGCCGCTTGGCGCATCTCGCGCGTGTCGTTGGGCACGGTGGTCAGCGTCACGCCGACCTGCTCGGTAAGGCCCAAAAGGCCGCTAAACGTTGCATCGCCCGACAACGACCACGGGCCTTGGAATTTCGAACCGCGATTGCCCAGCGTGATGCCGGCAGAGATCGGCTTCTCGGCGATTTTGACGTTGAGGTCGGAAGCGCCCGGCGTGTCGCCCGGCGCCAGCGTGCCCGCCGCGACCACGCCCGACAAATCGCCCGCGAGCAGCAAGCCGCGCTCGATCCATTTGACGTTGACCGGCCGTCCGTCGAAGGCGCGGCGCATATAGGCGGTGATGCGCTCGCGCACCGCTTCGCTGCCGCCGTCGAACACGATACGGCCGAGGAATCCTTCGACGATCTGAATGCGGAACGTACCGTCGCCCACGCGTTGCGGCGGCACGAAAGCGCGCGTGAGCACATAACCATCGGTGCGATAGCGCGCTTCGATTTTCTCGGCCGCCTCGACGATCGAAGACAACCCAACGGTGTCACCGATCAGCGCGCCGTAATCCTGCGCCAGCACCTCGGGCAGATAGACCGTGCCACCCTCGACGGTGATGCGCGAGACGGGAAAGCGCAGCTCGTCCACCGCGCGGCGTTCGGGCGCGCGCGGCTGAGCGGGAATGGTGAGTTCGAGATCGGCCTGCGGCACCGGAATTTCGCGCGGGCCCAAGCGCGGCTCGGCCGAGGGCGGGATGAAGACTCCCGAATTTTGGGCGTACGCCGCCGACCCCGCCACGATTGTGACAAGGCACGCCCCTACGATCGCTTGCCGAACCGCGTGCGACATCGTCGTTAAGCGTTTATACTGATTCGGAATGAAGGAGAATCCCCTTGTTACACAAGGACGATTCGACCATCCTGTGAATGGCGAGGATAATTGGGTCAATCATCGATGCCGCAATTCTTACGGCTGTTGCCCCTGGCAACAGCATCTTTTTTGGTTTTCGCACACCCGACGCTGGCTCAGCAACAGCCAGCACCGGCTGCGCGCCCGGCCGCCCCGGCCGCGGCCGAAGAATTCAAGCTGACCGGGTTCCGCAGCGCCAATTTCGGCATGACCGCCGACCAAGTGCGCCAGGCAATCCGGCGCGACTTTCCCGCCGCCGCCGACAAGATCGAAACGACCGAGAACGCGGTCGAGCGGACGACAGTTTTATCGATCCAGGTCAATGAGTTGCTGCCGAATACCGGGCAAGGCGTCGTCGCCTATGTGATCGGCTATCGCAGCAAACAGCTGGTCCAGGTGACGGTGACCTGGGGTGGTGGAATCAACCCCAATTTCAAGCCGGAGCAAGCGCTTGGCGCCGCGCGCCAATTGCAGGGCTATTTCGCGGGCCAGGGCTATAAGCCCGATACGGTCGTCGCCAACGCCCAGCAACGCGACGGGTCGATCATCGTTTTCGCGGGCGACGATGCCCAGCGCCGCCGCACGCTGCTGGTCCTGGCGAATGTAACGGGCCAAGACGGCAAGCCGCCGGAAGGCGCGCCGGTCCTGCAATTGTCGTATATTCGCGATCCTCAAACCCCCGACGTGTTTCAAATCCGCCGGGGCGACTTTTAAACAGAACGCCCATGCATAAACGCACGTTTAAGAAAGGCCAGCCGATCTTCAAGGAAGGCGATCGTGGCCTTGAAGCTTTCTTGATCGAAACGGGCAAGGTTCTGATTCTGAAAAAAGGCGCCGCGGCGCCGGTGATCGTCGCCGCCCTGCCGCATGGCTCGTTGTTCGGCGAGATGGCGATCCTCGACGGCAGCCCGCGCATGGCGACGGCGGTGGCCGGCGAAGACACGGTCTGCGTCGTCATCAATTCGATGCAGCTGCAACAAAAACTGATGACGCTGCCGCCGGATATTCTGCGAATCCTCACGGCGTTGATGGAGTATGTGCGCGCGGTCGTGCCCTTCGATCAGCGCGCGAAGGTCGGCCAGGGCCCCGAGCCCACGCAGCGCGACCAGCAAGCGCGCATGATGTTGCCCAATCCCCAAGTCGTCGAAGGATTCGGCATCACCGATCCGATGATGAAGGCGCTGGTGCGCATGCTGTGCGATTATACGCGTCGGCGCTTGCCGCCCGAATTGCTCAAAGCCTGAAAGGGTTCCGACGTTGCGCGTTTCCTTGGCCGTTCTGTCGCTGATGCTGCTGGCGGGCTGCCAGGCCGCCAACACCAACGCCGGTGGCGGAGCCGCACCTTCCGTCGGGCTTTCCAGTGCCAACGAAACCTGCCGCGCGCAAACCCGCAGTGCCGGTGCGCGCACCGACACGCCGGTATGGGATGTGCTGTGCGGCGCTTCCGACCGCCCGGTCGGCGCGGTGCATTCCGCGAGCGATCTGCGTCGCGCGGAGCCTGCGCGCGCCTTCGCCGATTCGAACGCCTATCGCTCGCTGACCGCGCGCGCCAATTGCCCCGCCCCCGAAACGCTGCGCTTGCCCGATGCCGGCGATTTGCTGATCGCGACCTGCGCGCTGAACGATGGCGGCTGGCCATGGATCGCAGCCGCGTTGAGCGCCGACGGCAAGCTCGCGGTCGGCGAAGGCACGCCGGGTGCCGCCCCCGCTTTCGCCGAGGGCATCGCGAACGAGCTTGGCAAGCAAGCCTTCACCGCGAATGACCGCCGCGCGTTGCTGACCGAGTTGCAGCGCCGCTTAGGCGCCGAGGCCCTCGCCGCCGGGGCCGCCGCCGGGCGCTATCAGGATTTCGTCGAACTCGCGCGCGTGCAGAACAGCGTGGGCAACCATGCGGGTGCCGAAAAAGCCTATCGCCAAGCGCTGGAGCTTCAAACCCGCGCGATGGGTGCCGAGCATCCGGGCATCGGCACGACGATGACGCTGCTGGCGGTCGAGATTTCGAACCAAGGCCGCGTCGAGGAAGCCGACGAATATTTCCGCCGCGCCGAAGCCTTGGTGCTGAAGGCGACCGATCCGGGCGAGTATCCGCGCTATCTCACCTATCTCGGCGTCCACGCCGCCAATCGGCGCGATTGGGGCCGCGCACTCACCATCGCGCGCGATGCGATCGCGCGCCGGCGCGCATTGATCGAACAAGCGGGCGGCGGCATTCCCGCTTCGCTCGACACCGCGGGCGACGCCGCGTCGATCTTCGGGTCGACCGTGTTCCTGCAAGCCGAACTCGCGCACGCGCTGATGTTCGCCTCCGCCATGGCGCAGCGCGGCGGCGATCTCGCCTCGGCCGAAACCTACGCGGTCGAAGCGCGCAGGATCGTCGAACAAACGCCGGGCTTGCCCGCGTGGTGGCGCCCGCAAGCCTGGGGCCAGCTTGGCACCGTGCTGGCCTTGCGCGGCGATTTCCGCAACGCCGAGCGTTTGCTCGCCAACGCCGCCGCCGAGCGCACGCGGATTTTCGGCGCGACCTGGCCGACCGCCCAAGCGCTGATGGATCTGGGCCGCGCGCAGGCCGACGAAGGCCGCTATGCCGAGGCGATCGGCAATTATCGCCAAGCCTTCGCCATCGCCGCCAACGAAACGCCGGCGCGGGCCTTGACCTTCGAACAGGTCCAGCCGTTCCTGGCCGCGGCCGAAGCGCGCGCGCGCGAAACCGCGACGGAACGCACGCAGCTTTACGCCGAGATGTTCGCCGCCGTGCAGATGCTGCGCGATGGTACACGCGGCCAAGCGGTCACGCGCATGACCGAACGTATCGCCGAAGGCGGCGGGCGGGCGGGCGAACTCGCGCGCCTGATCGGCGACGCGGCGCAACGCCGCGACCGCTTGCAGATCGAACTCGCGATCGAGCCCGGCCGCCAGCGCGACGCGAAGCGCGAAGCCACGGCACGCGCGGAATTGACGCAGATCCGCGCGACGATCGCGTCGCTGGAATCCGATATGGAGCGCGAAGCGCCGGGCTATGCCCGTCTTGCCAGCGCCAAGCCGGTGGAACCTGGGCGCTTGGCCCAAGCGTTGCGCCCGGGCGAAACGCTGATCAGCTACGTTTCCGGCCCCGAAGGTGCTTACGCCTTTTTGGTCACGTCGTCGGGTTTGCGCGCGGCGCGCCTCGACACCGACGATGCCAAGCTCGCCGAAGACGTCGCGAGCTTGCGCGAAGCCTTCAAGGTCACCGATCGCAGCGTGAAGCCGTTCGACCTCGCGCTGTCGCATCGCCTCTATCGCACGCTGTTGGCACCGTTCGAGGCGGAGCTTGCCAAGACCGACCAGTTATTCGTCGTGGGTACGGGGCCGCTCGCCAGCCTGCCGTTCTCGGTGCTGACGACCGCACCGGCAGCACCCAACGATTACGCGCGGGCACCCTGGCTTGCGCGGCGCATCGCGATTTCCTCGCCGCCCACCGTGCGCGCTTTCTTGGATATGCGCGCTCTCGCCGCCAAGCCGTCGGCACCCCAACCGTTGCTCGCAATCGCCAATCCGGTTTTCGCCGGGGCTGGTGACGGGCTGGGCAAACTCGCCGATGTTTGCCGCAGCCAAGGGGCGGTGCCCAACGCGATGATTCGTGGCCTTGCCCCCTTGCCCGAAACCGCCGACGAAGTGCGCCGCGTGGCAACGAGCCTGCGCGCCGGGAGCGATGCGCTGCTGCTGGGCGCCGACGCCAATGCCGGCAATCTGCGCGCGCGCAATCTCGCGGATTACCGCGTGCTCTATTTCGCCACGCACGGCCTGCTGCCGGGCGAGTTGCGCTGCCAGGGCCAGCCGGGCTTGGCATTAACGCCGCCTTCGGCCGAAGCGGCCGACCCCGCCGATGATGGGTTGCTGGAAGCCGCCGAAATCGCCGCGATGCGCCTCGACGCCGATCTGGTCGTGCTGTCCGCCTGCAACACCGCCGCGTCGGGCGACCGCCTGGGCGGGGAATCGCTCTCCGGCCTCGCCGAAGCCTTCTTCGCGGCGGGGGCGCGCGGGCTGCTGGTCACCCATTGGCAGGTCCCCAGCGTCCAGACCGTGACGCTGACGACCGGCATGTTCGACCGGCTGGGCGGCGATCTGAAACGCGGTATCGCCCCGGCCCTGCAGGCCGCCCAGATGCGTCTGGCCGACGATTCCGCCACCGCGCACCCTTATTTCTGGGGGGCTTTCGTCCTGCAAGGCGACGGCGCATCGCGGGATGCAAAAACGGCCCAAGCGCGCTAAGATACAACCATGCGCTTTGCCCCCGCCTTGGCTTTGACCGCCGCTTTGCTCCTCGCCGCACCCTTGGTGTCGGCGAACGAACTGGTCGTGCTGGATGCCAAAGGCGTGGATCTCGCCCCCGGCGCCAAGGTCGATGGCACGGCGAAGCTGACCCTTGCGGCCGGTGCGCGCCTGACGCTCGTCGCCGCCGATGGGCGCACGATCAAGCTGAAGGGTCCTTACGACGACAGCCCCGCCCCCGGCCAAGCCGAGCAGGCGAATATGGGCGACGCGCTCAAAAACCTGATGAGCCAGCGCGGCTCGGGCACGGCCCAGCTCGGTGTGGTGCGCGCGGGCAGCGAAGGGGCGGATCTGCCCGAACCGTGGGTACTCGACGTCGCGCGTTCGGGCCCGCGCTGCTTGCCCGCCAATGCGGCACCCGTGTTGTGGGGTCCGCGTTTCGGCGAAGCGACCGAGCTTAAGATCGAACCGGCCGACCGGTCTTGGCGCGCCAAAGGCAGCTGGCCGATCGATCAGGATCGTCTGGCGCTGCCGCCCAGCATTCCCATTTCCGACGGCACGACCTATCAGGTCGATGTCGGCGGCAACCCGGCCGCCATCGTCGTGTTCCGCATTCCCGCCGCCCTCGCCGATCCAGTCGCGCAAGCCGCCTGGATGCTCGAAAAGGGCTGCGAGGATCAGGTACGCGCGCTGGCGCGCGTCGCGTCCCGCTAACCACCCCCTAAAGCAGAAAAAGACCGAATATGGCGCTGGGTGAAAACGCGAAGCGTGTCGTCGCCTCGCTGCTGATCGCGGCATTTGCGACGATCTCGACCTACGCGGTCTTCCAGTTCTTCCCGTTCCTGGCGACCGCCGAACGCTGGACGATCGATTTCCGCATTTCCAACCTGTCGCCGCCCGAGCCCCAGCACCCCGATATCGTGCTGGCCGCGATCACGGAAGAATCGCTGGCGCAGTTCCCCTATCGCTCGCCGGTCGATCGCGGGTTCCTGGCGAAGACCTTGCGCATTTTGGAAGCCAAGGGCGCCAAAGCGCTGCTCATCGACGTGCTCTTCGATCAGGAGACCGAGCCCGAGAAGGACGACGCGCTGCGCGAGACGCTCGCGGCGCTGAAAATCCCCTTCGCGATCAGCTATTCGGACTCGCCGCTCTACGTGACCGAGGAGCAGCTCGAATATCTCAACGATTTCGTGAAGCCGGAATGGCGCGGCTTGGCCGATATCGAGCCCGATATCCGCGACGGCATCATCCGCTTCATTCCGCCCGCGCGCGATTTGAAGGAAGGCATCAACGTGCCCAACGTCGCGGCGCGCGTCGCCGAACGTTTGGGCGTGACGATTCCGCGCGATCAGCGCCGCATCGCTTGGCGCGGCGAGCCGGATATGGAAACGCCGGCGTTCCGCTCCTTCCCCAGCCACGCGGCGGCGCTGCTGCCTGATGCGTGGTTCAAGGACAAGATCGTGCTGGTCGGCGCCGATCTTTCGCTGACCGACCGCTATCGCACGCCATTCTCGATCGGGCGCGATCGCGGCGACAACCGCATGGCCGGGGTGATCATCCAGGCGCATATCCTGGCGCAGATGCTGGAAGGCCGCGTCTCGGCCGAAGACCGGCTGTTCTGGCCGTTGATCGTCACCCTCGCCGTGCTCGCCTTGATCGGTGCCAGCCTTGGCAATACCGGCGTGCCGATTTGGTTGCGTCTCGTCGGCGGTGTCTTCGCCATCGTGGCGCTGTGGGCCGTGGGCTGGACGTTGTTCATCGGCAATTATCCCTTCGCCGATTGGGTCGAAGCGTGGATCGGCGGCAAGTCGATCATCATTCCGTTGACCGAGCCGATCGTCGCCTTGGGCATGGCCATGTGGCTCAACGACGCGTGGTCGGGGCGTGCGGAACGCCAGCAGAAGAAATTCGTCGAAGGCGTGTTCAGCAAATACGTCTCGGGCGAGCTGCTCAAAGAAATCGTCAAGGATCCGAGCAAGCTCGAACTCACCGCCAGCCGCCGGCCGATGTCGCTGCTATTCACCGACGTGCAGGGCTTCACCACGCTGTCGGAAAAGATCACGCCGCAGCACCTCGCCGATCTGCTCAACCGCTATCTCGATGGTGCTTGCAAAGAGCTGTGGAAATACGGCGGTACGGTCAACCAGTTCACCGGCGACGCGATCTACGCGATGTACAACGCGCCGCGCGAGCAGCCCGACCATCCGCGCATGGCGCTGCTGTCGGCCATCGATATCGACGCGTTCTCCGAACGCTTCCGCGCCGAGGAACGCGCCAAGGGTGTCGATTTCGGCATGACGCGCATCGGCGTGCACACGGCCGAAGCGAATGTCGGCAACTTCGGCTCGACCGAGCGGTTCGAGTTCAAGGCGCTGGGCGACGCGGTCAATACCGCGGCGCGCCTCGAAGGTCTCAACAAGTATTTCGGCACGCGCATCCTGGTCACGCAACAGACCAAGGATTTCTGCCCGGATATTCCCTGCCGCAAGGTCGGCGGCGTGATCGTGAAGGGCAAGACCGAGCCCATTCACGTCTACGAACCGCTGAACGCCGAACGCGCCAATGATGCGCAGACCAAAAGCTACAACGCCGCCTACGCGTTGATGCTGGCGAAAAGCGACGAAGCGCTGGCCGCGTTCGAAAAGCATTGCGCCGATTTCCCCGAAGACGGGCTGGCGCAATACCATGTCGAGCGCCTGCGCGAAGGCGAGAACGGCGACATCTTCGCGATGGCGGAGAAGTAAGCCTAAGCCTTCAAACGCCAAGGGCGCGAATCGGTTCCGCGCACCACGCCGAACAATCTGTCGAACGCGGCCATGCCCGATGGCGTGACGCTGAGCGCACGGCTGTCGCGCGACCGGCGCACCCAGCCTTCGTCCAGGCAATGGCGGCAGAGTGCCGCCCCCAAACGCCCGGCTAGGTGCGAACGCCGTTCGCTCCAGTCGAGGCACGGGCGGCAGGTGAGCGGCGACTCATTGGGGGCTTCCACGCCTAGCCGCGCGAAGAACGCAGCACCCGATTTCGTGAGCAATGCGGATTCGTCGTCGAGTACGACATGACCGCCTTCGACCAGCGAATCCGCCAAATAAAAGAATAAACCCTGTTCTCCCAAAGCGTCCTGCAGCTTGCGCACTGGCCTGTTCGCGCCATCGGGCAGGGGCACGGGCCAGCGCATTTCGGGCAACACCACCTGTTTCTCGGGCACCACGACGTTCCACAGATCGACGCCGCGCCGAGCCGCCTCTCCACGACGGCGGCTCAGCAGGGCTCCCCATCCCGCGACCCAGAAGATCGGGACGGGCGGGTCGGCGAGATACTGGCTTTCCCAGCGATTGGCGCCGTTCGCGATGAACAGAAAACCGTCGGTACCGGCCACTGCCACCCCGTTGGCTGAGGTCACGCCCTGCCGCAACCGAACTAGAGCTCCCGCCGCGCGCTTGTCCAGTTCCGCATCGGCCTCTCCGATCTGAGCGATCGTGAGCCGCCGGACCTCGCCTAGCCCCTCTTCCAACATGCCGTTCATCATCAAGCCTTGGATTTCGCCGCGGCTTGGAACGCTTCCAGCTGCCGGGCGCCTGCCTCATCGAAAAGGAAAGG
>JAIUNH010000059.1 GCA_020161965.1 Pseudomonadota bacterium | reverse complement strand
GCGTGACGATGCGTAAGTTTGCGCGGCCCATCGCGGGGCGCAGAAAGCCTTTCGCCGCCGTCCAGCGCACGCCGCGCTTCTGGTTCACCTGGAAATAGCCGCAGCCTTCATTGTCGCCGCGATTGAAATCGTTGGTCTTGGGAATGCCCGCCTGCTCGGCCGCGTCGCGGAAGGCGTCCAGAATGCCCCAGGACAGGCGCATCTCCTCGACGCGGAATTCGCCGCCGCTGCCGTGATGGGAGTCGGGCCCCCGCGCATTGTCCTCCGCGCGGATGAAATGCGGCAGCAAATCGTCCCAGCCCCAGCCGGGATTGCCGAGCTGGCGCCAATGGTCGTAATCGGCCGCTTGTCCGCGCACATACAGCATGCCGTTGATGGCGGTGCATCCACCCAGCACTTTGCCGCGCGGATAGTTGAGCGCGCGGTTGCCCAGCCCCGCTTCGGCTTCGGTTTTGAAGCACCAATCCACGCGCTTGTTGCCGTGGGTGTAGAGATAGCCGATCGGAATATGAATCCAGATGTAATCGTCCTTGCCGCCCGCTTCGAGCAGCAGCACGCGATTTTTGGGATCGGCGGACAGGCGATTGGCGAGGACGCAACCCGCCGATCCCGCCCCCACGACGATGTAATCGTAGGTCCCGAAATCTTCGGCGGTCATGGCGTTCCCCTTTTTGGCGCGCAAATCGGATGCGGTTCCATTTCTTAGCGGGTAATCTATCGCGTCAACCCCAGGAGCATGCAATGCCGATCGTCAATCGTATCGCCGCTTTCCACGACGAGATGCGCGCCTGGCGCCAGGACCTGCATGCCAATCCAGAGATCGCGTTCCAGGAAAACCGCACCTCCCAGGTCGTGGCGGATAAGCTGGCGAGCTTCGGCATCCCGGTGCATCGTGGCCTTGCCAAGACCGGCGTGGTCGGCACGTTGAAGATCGGTAATTCGCCGCGCGCCATCGGCCTGCGCGCCGATATGGATGCGCTGCCGATGCCCGAAGCCAATCAATTCGGCTATCGCTCGCTGAACGCGGGCCGCATGCATGCCTGCGGTCACGACGGTCACACGACAATGCTGCTGGGCGCCGCGAAGTATCTTGCGGAAACCAAGAATTTCGACGGCACGGTTCATTTCATCTTCCAACCGGCGGAGGAAAACGAAGCCGGCGGGCGCGTGATGGTCGAAGAAGGCCTGTTCGACAAATTCCCGGTCGAAGCGGTGTATGGCCTGCATAATTGGCCGCAGCTCGATCTCGGCAAATTCTCGGTCCGGCCCGGGCCGATGATGGCCTCGGCCGATAATTTCGAAATCATGGTGCGCGGCATGGGGGCCCATGGCGCCATGCCCCATCGTGGCGTCGATCCCGTGACCTGCGCCTGCCAGATCGTTTCGGCACTGCAAACCATCGTCAGCCGCGAGACCAATCCGCTCGACGCCGCGGTGATCTCGGTCACGCAGATCCATGCGGGCGACGCCTATAACGTGATCCCCAACGAATGCGTGTTGCGTGGCACGACGCGCGCGTTCGAGCCCAAGGTGCGCGACGGGCTGGAGCCCGCGATGCGCCGCGTGGCGAGCGGGATCGCCGCCGCGATGGGCTGCGAAATCACGTTCGACTATCGCCGGAAATACCCGCCTTTGGTCAACGACGCCGCGCATGTCGCGGTTGCGGCCGGTGCAATGGCCGAGGTCGTGGGGGCCGAAAACGTCGCGACCGATGGGGTGGCGACGATGGGGGCGGAGGATTTCGCCTATATGCTGGAAGCCCGGCCCGGCGCCTATGTCTTTATGGGAAATGGCGAATCCGCCTCGCTCCATAACCCGCGCTACGACTTCAACGACGAAGCGCTGCCGGTCGGTGCCTCCTATTGGGCGAAGCTGGTCGAGCGGGTTCTGGCCCGGGCGGCGTAGCGGCACTGGACTCGACGGAAAACCGCCGCCGGGCATACAATCGCTTCGACATGAGGCGCCTCGGAGTCCGGATTTCAACGGTCTTGATGCTGCTCGCCGCGCCCGCCGGGGCGGCCGAAAAGCAGGCGGTCGTGCCGTCGATGCGCGGCAAGGTCGAAACGGTCGCCGCGCGCTGCGAAGCCCCGGCCGATCTTCTGGCGCTAAAGGCGCCGATGCCCCAGGTCGCGCAGCGCCTGGCGGAAGGCAAGCAGCTCACCATCGTGGCGCTCGGCTCGTCCTCGACCGAGGGGATCGGTGCGACCACGCCCGCCCATGCCTATCCCGCCCGGCTCGAAACCGAGCTGCACGCGCTGTTGCCGCATATGGAAATCACGGTGCTCAACAAGGGCATCAGCGGCGAAGACGTCGACCAGATGATGGTCCGTTTCGAACGCGACGTGCTCGCCCCCGAACCCGATCTCGTGATCTGGCAGGCGGGCGTCAACGCGGCGATCAAGGGCCTGCCCTTGTCGGACGTGTCGGAGAAACTGAGCCGCGGCATCGAGCTTGCGCGATCGCGCGGCATTGACGTGATGCTGATGGGCCCGCAGAACGCGCCGCGCTATGTCAATGCGCCGCATCGGCGCGAATACACCGAAGCGCTGACCGACCTCGCGCGTAAATATCACGCGCCGATCTTCCCGCGTTTCCGCGTGATGACGCATTGGATGGCGTCGGGCGCCTTCAAGCAGGACGAGCTGATTCGCGAAGACGGCCTGCACATGACCGACGCGGGCTATTACTGCCTTGCCCGCTTGCTCGCGCGCGCGATCGCCAACGAGCCGCGCACGCGCGCCATCGCGGGCGAACCGCGCGTTCCCGCAGCACCTTCGCGCTGAGCGTTACGCCAAGAAGCGCGTCAGGTTCGCGTTGATCTGGCGATCCAGCTCGTTGTCGATATCGCGCATCATCTCGAACGTCAGGTCGTACCAGACGCGCTCGCGATCGTTCAGCGAGATGTTCTCCAGCACCGAACGCTGCCGGACGGCGATCGCCGTGGCGATGCCATCGCGATAATTGGCGCGCTGCTGGCGCACTTCGACGGCCACTTCGATGCGCCCGTCATATTGCTGCGCCACTTCGTTGGTGAAGGTCGCGCGAATGCCGGTGGGCTTGGGCAGGTTGGTTTCGGTCACGCGCGCATCCATGATGACGAAGCGCACGAAACGATCGCCGGTCCCCGACACGGCGATGCGCTCCGACGCCCAGCGTCGCAAAGCCGATTCCGGCGTTTGCGCAAACAGATGTTCGACATTCGGGGGTGCGAAGGAGGCTTGGTACTCGTTCGCCACTTCCAGACGCGCCGCGTCGAAGCGGAACGTGCCGCGCGGGGCGAAGCTGATCGGCGGGAAGCTCGGCAACGGCGGCGCATCGGCGCAGGCCGTGACAAGGAACGGCGACGCGAGCAGCGGCAAAGCGGCGGCTTTCTTCAGGAAAATGCGGCGGTCCGGTTTCATTGAGGAATCTCCGAACTATTGTTTGTGGGCGTAAGCCTCGCCCGGAATCATGGCGAAATCAGGACTCTGCGTAAACCGCGTCGAGATCCGAGAAGGCGTGCGTGGTGTTGCAGAATTCGCAGGTCAGGCGCACCGCCCCGTCCGGGTCCCGCAAAGTTTCCACCTCGGTGCGCGAAATGGCGCGCAGCGCGCCGCGCATGCGCTCGGGGCTGCACCGGCATTGATGGGTCAGCACCAGCGGGCGATAGATCGCCACACCTTCGGCGAGATACAGCCGGTCGATCAGCTTCCATGGCGGCAATTCGGGATCGACGAGTTCCGCTTGCGTGGACGATCCCATCAGGATCATCGCGCGGCGCCAGCCCTCTTCCTCGGCCTCGCGCTTGGCGGCATCGACCGCTTTGTCCTGGCCTTCGAAGGAGCCTTGCGCGTCTTCGGGCGGCAGGCGCTGGATCATCAGCGCGCCCGCGCGCCAATTCAGCACCGCGCCGTCGCCGGGCTTCGGCGTCGCGGCGACCGCGACTTTGATCCCGGCTTCGAACTGCTCCGATTGGCGGAAATAATGATGCGCGCATTCGGCCAAGGTCGTGCCGTCTAGCTCGACGATACCTTGATAGCGCTCGGCCGCGTCGCCTTGATCGACGGTGAAGGCGAGATAGCCCGCGCCGAACAATTTGGGCACCGAATGCGGGCCCGGCCCCAACGCGGCGACGGCATCTTTATCGAATTGCGCATAGCCGCGCAGATGCCCGGCCGAGGTGACGTCGGCGACCAGCATGCGCACCGGGCCGTCGCCCTTGGTTTGCAGCGTGAACACGCCGTCGAATTTCAGCGTCGCGGCCAGCAACGCCGAAATCGCCAGCGCTTCGGCGAGCGCTTCGCCAACCGCGCGCGGATAGGCATGCCGGTGCAGGATCGTGTCCAACGCAGCGCCCAAACGCACCGCCCGGCCGCGCAGGGCCGAGGACTCGATCTGAAACGGCAGGACGACGTCGTCTTCGGGAATACCGGCCCGGTTCACGCCAAGCCCCAGATCACGCCATGCACCAGGCGAGGATGCCCTTCTGCGCATGGAGACGGTTTTCCGCCTCGTCCCACACGGCCGATTGCGGACCGTCGATCACGCCTTCGGTCACTTCCTCGCCGCGATGGGCGGGCAGGCAATGCAGGAACATCGCATCCGGCTTGGCGAGGCCCATCAGGCGTTCGTCCACGCGATAGGGGACGAGCATGTTGTGGCGCTTCTCGCGGTTCTCACGCTCGCGCGCATTGCCCTCCTGATCCATCGAAACCCATGTGTCGGTGACGACGGCGTCGGCACCGCGCACGGCGGCTTCGGGATCGGTCAGAAGCTGAATGCGCGCACCCTCGCGTTTCGCCCAGGCCAGCACGTCGGCCGAAGGCTGCAAGGGTTCGGGGCAGGCGAGGCGCAATTCGAACGCGAAACGCTGGGCCGCGTGAATCCAAGACGCCGCGACGTTATTGCCGTCGCCCGTCCACGCCACGACCTTGCCGGCGATGTTGCCCTTCGCTTCTTCGAAGGTCATCACGTCGGCCATCACCTGGCAGGGATGCGAACGCTCGGTCAGGCCGTTGATCACGGGCACCGAAGCGTAGCGGACCATTTCGTCCAGATGCGCCGTCTTGTTGGTGCGCAGCATGATCGCGTCGCAATAGCGCGACAACACGCGCGCCGTGTCGGCGATCGTCTCGCCGCGGCCAAGCTGCGTGTCGTGATGCGTCAAGATCACCGCCTCGCCGCCGAGCTGGCGAATACCCACTTCGAACGACACGCGCGTGCGGGTCGACGGCTTCTCGAACACCATCGCCAGCGTCTTGCCGGCGAGCGGGCGTTCCGGATTGCCGGCGATGCGCTGGGCTTTGTACTTGGCGCCCAGATCGAGGATCGAGCGCAGCGTGCCCGATTCCAACGCGTCGAGATCCAGGAAATGCTTGGGAGTCTTGGCCATCGTTGGAATCCTCAACCGGCTTTGCGCGCGGGCAATTCGGCGCGCAATGCCGCACAACCTTTGTCGATCGCGTCGATCGCTTCGCTGACATGCTTGGCTTCCGCGATCAGCGGGGCCAGCACGCGCACGACATTGTCGCCCGCGGCGACGGTCAGCAGGCCTTCCTTGCGCAACGCCTTCACCACGTCGGTGTTCGGCACTTTGCATTTGAGGCCGAGCAGCAGGCCCAGCCCGCGCGCATCCTCGAAAATGTCGGGATGGCGCTGCACGAGGCCATGAAGCTGCTGCTTCATATGCGAGGCGAGTTTTTCAACGCCGTCGAAGAAATCGGGGGCGAGCATCACGTCGAGCACGGCGTTGCCCGCGGCCGTGGCCAACGGGTTGCCGCCATAGGTCGAGCCATGCGTGCCCGCGACCATGCCCACCGCCGCTTTCGCGGTGGCAAGGCAAGCACCCACGGGGAAGCCGTTGCCCAAGGCCTTGGCGACGGTCATCACGTCGGGCGTGACGCCGGTCCATTCATAGGCGAACAGTTTGCCCGAACGGCCCATGCCGGTTTGGATCTCGTCGAAGAACAGCAGCAAGCCGTGCTGGTCGCAAAGATCGCGCAAGCCTTGCAGGAAATCGTTCGGCACGACGCGCACGCCGCCTTCGCCCTGCACCGGCTCGATCAGGATGCCGGCGGTCTCGGGACCGATCGCCGCTTCGACAAGCTTGAGATCGCCGAACGCGACTTGATCGAAGCCCGGCACGACGGGGCCGAAACCTTCCAGGTATTTCTTCTGCCCGCCTGCCGCCAGCGTGGCGAGGGTGCGGCCGTGGAAGGCGCCTTCGAAGGTGATGATGCGATAGCGTTCCGGGTGGCCGTGATGCGCATGGAATTTGCGCACGACCTTGATGCCGCATTCGTTGGCTTCCGCCCCCGAATTGCCGAAGAACACCGTGTCGGCGAAGGTCGCGGCGACCAAGCGCTCGGCGAGCTTCTCCTGCTGCGCGATCGGGAACACGTTCGATGTGTGCCAGACCTTGTTCATCTGCGCCGTCACCTCTTTGATGAGGTGCGGATGCGCATGACCCAGCGCCGTGACCGCGATGCCGCAGGTGAAGTCCAAGTAACGTCGGCCGTCGGTTCCCCACAGATACGGGCCTTCGCCGCGCTCGAAACCGATTTCGGCGCGCGCATAGGTCGGCATCACGGCAGGAAAAGCGGCGGTCACGGCGGAACCCCATCCTTCTTAAAGGCTTATCGGTGCGGGAATGGCTGAAAGCACCGGAAACACCCAGTATCCAGGGGGGTGCTGGGCTTGTCAAATACGGCGGGATGGGGAAATCGCCGGATATTTGTTCCAAGACAACGCGTTAAGCGTATTTCGTGAAATCGATGCGGTCGATGAATACCGTAATTGCGTCAGGCGCGCAGTTTTTGTCCGCGCGCGATCTTCCGCCCGAAAAGTCGTCCCGATGCGGTTTATAGGTACCGTCCATCCTCGGCGATGACCTGAAACCCGACCAAAAGATGGGTCACTTTTCCGCCGTCGCCCAGCGGCAGGATGGCGCGCCACCATGAAACGCGCTCCTCCCGCGGGGCGTAGACGTCGATCGGATGGTGGAAGAATTGCGGGGTGCGGGCCGCCACCGCATTGCGATAGCCCTGTTCCCAGATCCGGGCGAGCGGGTCGGCGATCTCGGACAATTTCAGACCCGAATAGTCGCGCCGTCGCGACACGTTGGTGCTGGCACCGTAGATCACGAAGCGGAAATCGTCGTCGGGCAGCACCTCGACCAGATGCAAACGGCCGATCCAGGGCATGAAATCTTCGACGACGAAGGACGCGCGCGGCGGGAATACAAGCGCGTCCTTTTTCGCGGCCCACATCGCGTGCAGGTCGCGCAGCCATTGCGGCAACTCGTCGAGCGTGACTTCGCGCATCACGCGCGCAGTTTGTACCCGCGCGCGAACATCCGCCAGCACAGCAACGCCAGGGCGGCGTTCACGCCCAGCATAACGGCGGCGCCCAGCAGCGGGTTCGTGTCGGTATGGCCGATGAAACCGTAGCGGAACCCGTCGATCATGTAGAAAAACGGGTTGAAATGCGCGGCCATGCGCCACGCGTCGGGCAGGCGGTCGATCGTGTAGAACGTGCCCGACAGGAACGACAGCGGGGTGACGATGAAATTCGTCACCGCCGCGATATGGTCGAATTTCTCTGACCACACGCCGCCGGCGATGCCCAGCAGCGACAGCATGGTCGACGCCATCAGCCCGTGGAACACGATCCAGAACGGCGACGACACATGGATCGTTACGAGCGGGATCAGGCAAATCGCGACCACGCCGCCCACGACCATGCCGCGCACGATACCGCCGGCCGCGAAGCCGACGACCAATTCGATCGGCGACAAGGGCGGCATCAGCGTATCGACGATGTTACCCTGGACCTTCGAAATGATGATCGACGAGCTGGTGTTCGCGAAGGCGTTCTGCGCCATCGCCATGATGATCAGGCCCGGCACCAGAAATTCGACGAAGGGCACGCCGCCCTTTTCCTGAACCGCCCCGCCCAAGGCGAGCGCGAACACCGCCAGAAACAACAGCGTGGTGATCACGGGCGCCCAGATCGTCTGGGTATGCACCTTGATGAAGCGGCGGGTCTCGCGCCAGGCGAGCGTTTTCAGGCCCAGCCAATTGACGGCGCCATAGGCGCGGGGGGCGGGGGGAATCGGGCGAGGTTCGGTCATCGGGGCGGGGAAGATAGGCCGGGACGCCGGGGCAGCGCTACCCCCCTTCCGGTCCGTAAAGCCCTATGGCACGAAGGGTCTGCCATGCGCAAAATTCCGAAGCCGCCAACGCCCGAACGTCTGGAGAAAGGGGCGCTCGCCTATCTCGAGCGCTACGCCGCCAGCCGCGAAGGGGTGCGCCGCGTGCTGATGCGCAAAGTCGAACGCGCGGCGCGGGCGGGCATTGCCGAGCGCGAAGCGGGGGCGGCCGCCGTCGACAAGGTGCTCGAGAAACTCGCGGCCAAGGGCCTGCTCAACGACAAGCTCTACGCCGAAGCTTTGGCCGCAAGCCTCGCAAGGCGCGGCATCGCACGCGGGCGCATCGCCCAGCGGCTGCAAATCAAAGGTGTTGGCCGCGACGATATCGGTGGCGCGCTGGAGGCCGTCGACGAAACCGGGGACACCGATCGCGCGCGCGCGATCCGCTGGGCGAAGAAAAAACGCCTGGGCGCTTACGGCGATCCGGCCAAGCGCGAAGCGCGCCGCATGCGCGATATCGCGGCCCTGGCGCGCGCGGGCTTCGAACCCAATCTCGCGCGGCAAATCGTCGAAGCGGATTTGGAAACGCTGGAAGACGAACGCGATTAAAACGTCTTGATGTAGCGATAGAAGATTTCGTCGCGTTTCCAGCCCGCGCGCGTATAGACCGATTGCGCGATGTTGTTGTCCCGCGCGGTGAAAAGATCGACGCGCGTGGCACCGGTGGCGCGCGCATGCGCTTCGACCTTCGCCATCAACGCCGCCCCCACGCCCGCTTTGCGCATCGTGGGATCGACGAAAATATCGTTGAGCAGCCAGATTGGCTTCATCACGCCCGACGAGAAAGTGCGTGACATGATGGCGAAGCCCACTGCCTTGCCGCCGATGCGCGCGAGGAAGCCGGTATAGTCGCCCGCCTGGAAGCGCGCGGTCATGTAAGCGCGGCTTTCTTCGGGCATCGGCTCGCGCTTGTAGAAAACGCGATAGGCCAGGAACAGCGGCAGCAATTCGTCGATATCGGCAACGCCGATCTCGCTGAAGGTGATCTCGCTCATCGTTTCACTTCTTCGTTGCTTTGGGATCGCGCGACAGGCCCTTCGCGTCGAGGGCCGCGAGATAGGCCGCCATCAACGCGTCGGCGTTTTCGCCAAGCTCGCGCAGATAATCCCAGGAAAAGATGCCCGAATCGTGCAGATCGTCGAACACGATGCGGATCGCGTAATTGCCGACGGCCTCCAACTCCATGATGCCGACATGCATGCGCCCGGGCACGATCTGCTTCTGGTTGGGGCCGTGGCCCATCACCTCGGCCGACGGCGATTCGACGCGCAGCAATTCGGCGGGTAACGCGAAGCTCTTGCCGTCGTCGTAGTCGATCTCGAGGATCTTCTCCGCCTTCTTCAGGCGGATCTCGACCGGATGATGCTTGAGGCCGAAGGACATTCCGAAGGATCAGGCGTCGAGACGGCGCGCTTCGTCGACCAGCATGATCGGAATGCCGTCGCGGATCGGGAAGGCGAGGCCCGCACCCTCGCTGACCAGTTCGGCGCGGTCGCGGTCGTAGCGTAGCGGACCCTTGGTCACCGGGCAGACCAGAATTTCGAGCAGCTTGGGATCGACGGCGGTCGCATCGCTCATGATCGCGTTCCTTTCGTCCCTGTTGTGGCGCGCGCCCGCTTGCGCGTCAATGCTTCAAGCCGCCGGGTTCGACGCCGGAGGTCCGCGCCTCGACGATGCCGATCATCGCCTTGGCGCGTTCGGCGAGGCCCGCACTTTCCAGCAGCGTCTGTTTTTCTTCCGGCGTGAACGGGCACAGCATGGCGATCGTGTTCACCAGCCGCTCGTCGGGGGCCGATTCGATCGTGCCCCAATCGCCTTGCAAGCCCTCGGCGGTGAAATAGGCTTTGAGCCCCGCGATCAACCGCTTGCGGTCGAACAGCTTTTCGTCGGGTTCGACGAAATCGTTTTCGTAGCCGGCGAAATCCGGGCGCACCCGGCGATAGCCGCGCATGGTGGCGATCTCGTCGGCGATTTTGAAACGCACGATCCCGTTCAGCGAGATGAGGTAGCGCCCGTCTTCGGTCTCCGACCACGACACGATGCGCCCCGCACAGCCGATCGGATAGACGGCTTGCGTCGACGCGCGCGTTTCCTTGGTCAGCGGCTGGACCATGCCGATGAGTTTATCTTGGCTCGCCAGCGCGTCCTCGATCATCGCGAGATAGCGCGGCTCGAAAATATTCAGCGGCAGTTTGCCGCGCGGCAGCAGCAAGGCGCCTTGCAGCGGAAAAATCGGCACCGTGGCGGGTAAATCCGCGAAGCCGAGCTTGCCGGGCGGTCGCGCGCCCATGATGGCGTTACGCGAACATCAGCGACGACAAGCGCCGGCGCCCTTGCACGGTCAGTGGATTGGTGTTGCCCAACGCTTCGAAGAACTTCACCAGCTGGGCGCGCGCCGCACCTTCGTTCCAATTGCGGTCGAGCTTGTAGAGCTCCAGCAATTGGTCGATCGCGGCTTCCTGCTGGCCGCCCGCGAACAAGGCGGTGGCAAGGTCGAGGCGCGTTTGATGATCCTTCGGATTATGCGCGAGCTTCTCGAGCATCGGCGCCACGTCCACGCCCTTGGGCGCTTGGTGGGCGAGGTCGAGGGCCGCTTGCGCGGCTTCGATCTCGGGATCGCGCTTGGCTTCCGGCGGCAGCGAATCGAGCAACGCTTTCGCGTCGTCGAGTTGGCCCAGGCTCACGAAAATCTTGGCGAGGCCCGCGGTCGCTTTGGCGTTGCCGGGTTCGTGTTCCAGGACCTGGCTGAAAATATCCTGCGCCGTCGGCAGGTCGTTGGCGGCCAGCGCCGCGTTGGCTTGTTCCAGCGCTTGGTCGATCGGCGACGGGCCGGCCGCCCCGCCCAGCTTCTTCACGAAGGTGCGGATCTGGCTTTCGGGCACCGCACCCAGGAACGCGTCGACCGGACGGCCGCCCTTGAAGGCGAAGACCGCGGGGATCGACTGCACGCGCAGCTGCGAGGCGAAATGCGGGTTCTCGTCGATATTGATTTTGACGAGCTTGACGGCCCCTTTGGCTTCCTTGACGACCTTCTCGATCGTGGGGCCCAGCTGTTTGCACGGCCCGCACCACGGCGCCCAGAAATCGACGATGACGGGGGTGTCGCGCGAGGCGAGCAGAACGTCCTGTTCGAACGAATCGTCCGTCGCGTCCTTGATAAGGTCGGCCGCGTTGGCGCCCGGCTTGCCGGCGCCGATCAACTGGTCCATGGGGTCAACTCCGCTTTCCAGCGGGGAAAATGGCGATTTCGGGCGCCCAAGGCAACCCCCTGCGGGGGCCCCGAAAAGCGGCCCAGATATCCCTTGCAATTCGACGATCCCCGCCTATTATCCCGGCCCGTTTCCAAGGCTGAAGCGCCCGCAGGCGATAACGCGGGAGTAGCTCAGTGGTAGAGCATCACGTTGCCAACGTGAGGGTCGAGGGTTCGAATCCCTTCTCCCGCTCCAGCCTTTGGAAATGGTTTCGGTTCGAATGAAAAAGGCCCGTTCTCGCGAACGGGCCTTTTCTTTATCGCCCGACCGGCGGCTGACTTACATCCGATCCGGTGTGGCCAGCAGCACCTGGCCCATCGGGATTTCCTCGGTCACCGGGCGGCGCGCGCCGAATTCGACGCGATAGGTCATGTAGTCGCGTTCCTTGAAGAAGCGCACGGCGTCCATCAGGCACAGCGATTGGCGCGCCCAATAGCTCGGCTCCCACAGGAAGAAAATCTTCGGGCGGAATCGCTCGATCGTCTTGGTCGCCCCTTGCAGCGCGTTCCACTCCTCGCCCTGGGCGAGCAGCTTGATGACGTCGAGCCGTTCGATCGGGTTGGCCGCGATGTAATCGTCGAGGCTCCACACCTTCATGTCGATCGACTTGGTCGACTTGCCGACATTCGACGATTGCAGCGACGCGTTGGCGAAATTGCCGATTGAATCGTCGTGCAGGAACAGCTGACGCGTTTCGGTGTGGCTCGACACGGCCGCCTGGTTCAGCGTCACGTTGTCGAGGCCGTTCAAATGCAGATTGGCCTTCAAGCGGGCCATCGGGTGCGGATCGGGCTCGAACACATGCACGCGGCCGCTGGGCCCCACGCGATTGGCCATGATCATCGCATGCATGCCGATATTCGAGCC
>JAIUNH010000058.1 GCA_020161965.1 Pseudomonadota bacterium | reverse complement strand
CGGCCTTGGCGAGATCGCCCAACGCGCGGATCGACGCGACGGCGCCCTTCCAATCGTTCTTGTCGGCGGGCGACATGGTGGAGCCGAGGACGAGCATGTCCCCGCCCACCAGCTTGATCTGGCCGATCTGCTGGCGCGCGATGTCGAGCTTGCGGCGCTGCACGTCGGCGGGCATGCCCTCCAGATCGCGCAACAACTGATAGGCCGACAGTTTCATGCCGCTGTTGTTGAACGCCATGATCGATCCGTCGGGATCGTCGAACAGCGGGAACAAATCGCTGTGCCACAGCGTGGCGGCGGGGAAACCCGCCCCCTTCATCGCGGCAACGCGGTCGACGAAGGACCCGGCGAGCGTACCGGAATTGATGGACCAAAGATGATCGGTCATGAAATCTCCTTGTTGTTCGTTGTCGGCGATCAGGCGGCGGTGTAGCCGCCATCGACCACCAGCCCGGTTCCCGTGACGAAGGTCGCGAGATCCGAGGCGAGAAAGACATAGGCGCCGGCGATCTCGTCGGCGCCGCCTAAACGCTTCATCGGCGTGAGTTGCAGGAAGCGCGTTTGCGCGGCCGCGTCGAGCCCCGCCGCCAGCGACGGATCGACCGGCCCCGGCAGCACGGCATTGATGCGGATCCCTTGCGTCGCATATTCGATCGACGCGGTGCGCGTCAGCATCAGCACGCCCGCCATCGCGCCGTGATAGGCCGCGGCATGCCCGCTGCCGACCATCGCGGCGGTCGAGGACGTATTGATGACCGCACCGCCGCCCGATTTACGGATCGCGGGAATCGTGGCCTTCATGCCGAGCCAGGCGCCGCGCAGATCGGCGTCGATCGTGCCGTCCCACTCGGCTTCGCTGGTTTGCTCCACGCCCGCCCGCCCCGGATCCGGGGCCGTATTGACCAGCGTGGTCAAACCGCCGAATTCGGCCTGCGCCAGATCGACGAGGCTTTGCCACGATCCCGGATCGCGCGGATCGAGCGCACCGACACGCAAGCGCGACGATTTTTCGCTGGCATAAGCGCCACCTGCGACGACATTGGCGCCGTGGGCTAGGAACGCCGCCACGATCGCCGCGCCCAGCGCGCCATCGGCGCCGGCGACGATCGCCGTCTTGCCTGCCAGAAGTCCCGTCATCGGCGTTCCCTTGATACGTCTTCTTATCGCGCGACTATTTCAGCCGCGCCAGAAAATCAGCGATGGCGCCGTCGAAAGCGACCGCATTCTCGACATTGGCGATATGCGCGGCGGCGGGGAGCATAACGAACTCCGCCCCCGTCACGGCTTGCGCCATATCGCGCATCGCGTCGGGCGGGGCGGCCAGATCGTCGGCGCCGACGATGAACAGACAGGGCATCGCGATCTTCGGCAAGTCCTTGCGATAATCGAGCGCCATCAACGCGGCCGCACAACCGCGATAGCCTTCGACCGGCGTCGTACGGATCGTCTCGGCCAATTGCCCGGCAATCTCGGGATGCTGCGCGCGAAACGCCGCCCCCAGCCATCGCTCAATCGTGCCGGATGCGATCGCGTCCATGCCGCCTTTCTCGATCGCGGCGATGCGGTCGCGCCAGCCTTGCACGTAAGGCGGCGGCGCATCGGCACGCGCATCGCAGCAGATCAAGGCTGACAGGCGATCGGGATGGGCCAGCGCCATCCCCAACCCCGTCATGCCGCCCAGCGACAGCCCTATGAAGACGGCCTTCGCGATACCGTGATGATCCATCACGGCAACGGCATCGGCGACCAGATCAGCAAAGCTGTAAGGGCCCTTCGGCACGCCGCTCGCACCATGGCCGCGCGTATCGTAGCGCAGCACATTGTGCGTGCGCGTCAGCAAAGGGATCTGCGCGTCCCACATCCGATGATCGGCGGCGAGACTATTCGACAGCACGATCCAGGGTGCTGCCGCATCGGCGGCGCGATCGATGCGCATCGCCAGCGTGAAACCGTCGCGGGCGACTTGGATCATGCGACGCGCGTCTTGCGCTCGGCGCCATCGATCTTGGGCAGCACCTTCTCGGCCAGCAGCACCATCGAGTTGCGCCCGAGATCGCGATCGAGCCAATCCTTGCCCGCGTAAAGCAACGTGCCGAAATCGCCCACTTCCTCGCGGAAGGCGAGCAGTTCCTCAGCGACCTTCGACGGCGAGCCGTGGATAATGAGCTTCTCGCACACGCTGTCGGTCGTCACTTCGTCGTCCGGCTGGTCGCGATGGGTTTTGAACAATTCCGCGCGGCCGTTCTTCTTCAGCTTGGTGACGAGCTGGTTGTAGTAGAAGCGATACGGGCTGTTCGGCCCCAGCGCATATTCGCGCGCGGTCTTGTCGTCCTTGGCGACGAACACGCTTTTCGCCACGCGCCAATTCGCCGGATCGACGCGCCGCCCGACGCGCTCGCAACCCTCGACATAGCGCGGCCAATGGGTCTTCACCCAATTGGGCATCAGGAAGTTCGCCGAAATCGGCTCCCACCCGCGCGCGGCGGCTTCGGTGACGCCTTTCGAGAACGGCGCCACGGCCGTCACGACGATTTCGGGATGCGGGCGCTGCAACGGACGCGGCACATAGCCTTGGCCGATTTCCGCCATCAGCGTGCGCGACGTCGAGATGTTCCAATACTTGCCCGCGAGCTCGTAAGGGGCGGCTTGCGACCACAAGGCGAGCACGTGGTTGATGCATTCCAGGAACATCTCGTTGCGATTGGCGCCGAGATTTCCGAACGCTTCCGCATCCGACAGAAGACCGCCGGGGCTGATACCGAAGATGAAACGCCCGTCGAGCAGATGGTCGAGCATCGCGATCTGCGCCGCCACACCCACCGGATGCGAGTTGGGCAGATTGACGGTGCCCGTACCCAGCTTGATGCGCTTGGTTTCGTTGGCGAGGCTGGCGAGGAACATCGCCGACGACGTGATGTTCTCCGACAGATCGGTCGCGTGTTCGCCCGCATAAGCTTCGACGAAGCCAAGCTCGTCCGCGAGCAGAAACGCCTCGCGGTCTTCCCGCAGACTTTGCCGCCAATCCTTGTCGAGCGGATGGATCGGCATGGTGAAGAAACCGAGCTTCATGCGGGGCGCGCCTCAACGTTCTTGTTCGCCGCTATCTTTGGCAGCGAACCACGCGCCTGCGAAATCATCAGTTCTGAATGCGCGCATCACGTTTTTTACTGACCGATTTCCGCCTTCGGCTTTGAAGGCGCGCGGCGCACCGGTGTATGTTGGCCGCAATCACGATCGACGAAACGAGGAAACGATGCCCAAGACCGCGACAGTCCCGGCGAACATGACGCCGCGCAAACCGCCGCCCGCCCAGAAGGCCGGCAAAGGCAAATATCTGTTCAAGATGGCGGGCCTCAAAAGCGTCGAAGCCGGCCCCGAATATTCGACCGCGCATGGCGCGGTCGTCGAAGGCGAACGCTTCATGTTCGGCCTGCTGCGCATGCCCAAGGGCACGGGCGCTGCGGCGCATCACCACCCGAACGAGCAATGGGTCTATATCATCGAAGGCGAGCTCGCTTTCGAGATCGACGGCAAAAAGGGCGTGGCACGCCCCGGCTCGCTGCTCTACATCCCGCCCAACGCCGTGCATTCCACACTCGCCGCCCCCGATCGCGACGCCGTGTTCCTGACCGGCAAGGATTTGAGCCACGGCCTGTGGGGCAAGCCGGTCGATGCGAAAGCGGGCCCGCGCCGCGCGAAGCCGGCACCCCGCGCCAAAACGCCCGCCCGCCGCAAGCGTTGATCGCGATGCGTCTTAAAAACAAAGTCGCGATCGTCACCGGTGCGGCGCACGGCATCGGGGCGGCCATCGTGCGTGCCTTTGCGCGCGAAGGCGCCAAGCTCGTCGTCGGCGACATTCTGGACGACGAAGGCAATGCGCTGGTCGCCGCGATCAACAAGGAAGCGGGCGCCGAGATCGCGCTTTATATGCGCTTCGACGTGACGCAAGCCGCACATTGGGACAAGGCCGTGGCGTTGGCCGAAAGCCGCTTCGGCAAGCTCGACCTTCTGGTCAACAATGCGGGCGTGCCTGGCCGCCCCGGCGTGGAAGACACGACCGAGGAAAGCTGGAACCGCACGATGGACGTGGATTTGAAGGGCACGTGGCTGGGCATGAAAGCCTGCATGCCGGCCTTTCGGCGCGCGGGCGGCGGTGCGGTCGTCAACACCTGTTCCAACTACGCGCTAGTCGCATCGGGCCGCGCCACCGTCTATCACAGCGCCAAGGGCGGCGTGCTGAGCCTGACGCGCGCGGCGGCGGTCGAATACGCGCGCCAGAAAATCCGCGTCAACGCGGTGCTGCCCGGCGTGGTCGCGACACCGCGCAACGCCAGCTTGCCCGCCGACTGGGCGAAGACGCTGATCGATCAGACGCCGCTGGGCCGCATCGCCCAGCCCGACGAGATCGCGCCCGCTTATGTCTTCCTCGCTTCCGACGAAGCGTCGTTCGTCACCGGCACGTCGCTGGTCGTCGATGGCGGCTATACGTCGATCTGAGTTCGCATCTTATGGAAAAGACCGAAATCCGCGACGGCATGCACATCACCTGGGACACGCCCATCACGATGGATGATGGGCTGGTGGTGCGCGCCGATATTTTCCGGCCGATCAAGCCGGGGCGCTATCCGGCGATCCTGACCTATGGACCCTACGCCAAGGGCCTCGCCTTCCAGGAAGGCTATCCGACCGCGTGGAATCTGCTAGCAAGCCAGCATCCCGCAGCGTTGGAAGGGTCCAGCAATCTGTATCAAAGCTGGGAACTGGTCGATCCGGAACGCTGGGTGCCGGACGGTTACGTTTGCGTGCGCGTCGATTCGCGCGGGGCCGGGCGCTCGCCCGGCTTCCTCGATCCGTGGTGCCCGCGCGAGACGCAGGATTTCTACGAGTGCATCGAATGGTGCGCGCGCCAGGATTGGTCGAACGGCAAAGTCGGCCTCAACGGCATTTCCTATTACGCGATCAACGCCTGGCAGGTCGCCGCGTTGCAACCCCCGCACCTCACCGCCATGTGCGTATGGGAAGGGGCCGCCGATTTCTACCGCGACATGACCCATCACGGCGGCATCCTGTCGACCTTCTTTGCCAATTGGTACGACATGCAGGTGAAGACCGTGCAGCACGGCGTGGGCGAACGCGGCAAGCGCAGCCGCGCCAACGGCGAACTCGCCTGCGGTCCCGAAACGCTGTCGGACGCCGAACTCGCCGCCAATCGCGCGAAATTCGGCGAGGACGTTCTCGCCCATCGCTTCGACGACGAATATCACCGCGCCCGCACGCCCGATTGGGACAAGGTGGTGACGCCCTTCCTGTCGGCCGCGAGTTGGGCAGGCCAAGGCATGCATCCGCGCGGCAATTTCGAAGGCTTCATGCGCGCCAAGGCGCCGCAGAAATGGCTTGAAATCCACGGGCTGGAGCACTGGACGCATTTCTACACGCCCTATGGCGTGGCGCTGCAGAAGAAGTTCTTCGGCCATTTCCTGAAGGGCGAGCAGAACGGCTGGGACAAGGAACCGCGCGTGCTGATGCAAGTGCGCCGCCCCGGCGAGCACTTCACGCCGCGCGGCGAAAACGAATGGCCGATCGCGCGCTCGCAGTGGACGCGGCTGCATCTCGATCCCGCGACGATGGCGCTGACCGAAGCCGTTCCCGCCGCGCAAGGCAAGATCAGCTACGCGACGATGAGTGACGGGCTGACCTTCATGTTGCCTGCCTTCGCTGAAGAAGTGGAGATCGCGGGCCCGTCCTCGGCCAAAATCTTCGTTTCCTCGCCAACCGACGACGCCGACATCTTCCTGGTGCTGCGCGTCTTCGATCCCAAGGGCAAGGAGGTCGTGTTCTCCGGCACGGTCGATCCGCACACGCCGATCGGCCAAGGCTGGCTTCGCGCCTCGCGCCGCAAGCTCGATCCGAAACTGTCGCTGTCCTATCGCCCCTATCACACGCATGACGAAGACCAGAAACTGGTTCCGGGCCAGGTCTACGAACTCGACGTCGAAATCTGGCCGACCGGCATCGTCGTGCCGCCGGGCTATCGCATCGGCCTGACGATTCGCGGCAAGGATTACGAATGGGACGGGCCGGGCGTGCGCAATTCCAGCTTCAAGAACGATCTGCGCGGTTGCGGCCCGTTCCTACACAACGATCCGACCGACCGGCCGCCGGCCGTTTTCGACACGACCTTGACCTTGCACACCGGGCCCGGCACGGCATCGAGCGTGCTGCTGCCCTTCATTCCCAAGAAAGCGTGAACGCATGACGTCCGTTGCACTGATCGGTCTGGGCTGGTGGGGCAAGATCATGGCGCGATTGATCGCCGAAAGCCCCAAACTGCGCCTCGTGCGCGCGGTCGATATCGATCCGGCCGGTGCTGCGATCGTGCGCCCGCTCGGCGCCGCGTTCTCGACGAACTATGCCGATGCGCTGGCCGATCCCGCCGTGCAAGCGGTGATCCTGTGCACGCCGCACGCCCAGCATCGCGAGCAGATCTTGGCGGCCGTCGCGGCGGGCAAGCATGTGTTCTGCGAAAAGCCCTTGGCGCTGACCCGCGCGCATGCGGTCGAATGCGTGACCGCGTGCCGCAATGCCAAGCTGGTGCTCGGCATCGGGCACGAACGCCGTTTCGAACCGCCGATTCTGGAGCTGCGCAAGCTGCTCGCCGACGGCACGTTGGGCACGCCCTTGCAGATCGAAGCGAATTTCAGCCAGGACAAATTCCTGAGTCTGCCCGCCGATAATTGGCGCCTGTCGGCCGACAACGCGCCCGCCGGGCCGATGACGGCGACGGGCATTCATCTGCTCGATCTTTCGGTGAGCTTGCTCGGGCCCGCGCGCCGCGTGGTGGCGAATGTCGCCCAGCTCGGCAGCCAATTGCGCAACGGCGACACGCTGGGCGTGATGGTCAACTTCGCCAGCGGTGCGAACGCCCTGATCAGCGCGATGCTCGCCACGCCGTTCGTCGGACGCTTCGCGTTGTACGGCAACAAAGGCTGGGCGGAGATCGTCGACAAGGCGCATCCCGAAGCCTCGGAAGGCTGGACGATGACGACCTGCCTGCGCGGCGAGAAGCGCGTGTCGCGCGACTTCGCCGCCGCACCGGCGGTGCTGGTCAATCTCGAAGGCTTCGCCGACGCGGTCGCCGGCAAGGCGCCCTATCCCGTCACCGATGCGGAACTGACCGGCACGATCGCGGCCCTCGAAGCCGTGTTCGCGTCGGCACGCAACGGCGGCACGGTCGAAACGGTCGCGGGCTGATCGCGATGGGCGAAGCCGATCCCGCCGTTTCGATCGACGCGTTCCGGGCGGGCATGTCGCGCCTGGGGGCGGCGGTCAATATCGTCACGACCGATGGCCCTGCGGGCAAGCACGGCATCACCGCCTCGGCCGTGTGCAGCGTGACCGACACGCCGCCCACGCTGCTGGTCTGCGTCAACCGCAGCTCCAGCGCGCATGACGTGATCGTCGGCAACGGCGCTTTGTGCGTGAACGTGCTGGGCCAAGGTCACGAAGATCTCGCCATGCGCTTCGGCAAGCCGGGGATCGCACCCGAGGAGCGCTTCACGACCGATGCGTGGACAACGCTGGTGACGGGCGCCCCGCTGCTCGCCAGCGCCACCGCCGCCTTCGATTGCCGGGTGATCGAACGCCATTCGGTCGGCACGCATAGCGTGGTGATCGCGCGCGTGGTGGGCATCGCCAAAGCCGATCTCGGCCAAAGCCTGATCTACTTCGATCGCAGCTTTCACGCGTTGCCGCCGCGGGCCATCGCCCCAAGCGCTTAAAAAGCGAATAGCCGCCCGCCCAACGAAAAGGCTCCGGTTTCCGACCGGGGCCTTTATTCGTGCACGCTCGATTTTCCTGCGGTTCTCCGCCGCCCGCGCCTTCCTCGGATAAAAATCGATGGGTTTCACCGGGCGAAACTGCGCCAAAACCCCGTCGCCGCGATTCCGCCGCTGGCATAGCGTTTCCGCAATCGCCGAAGCCCATCAATCGGCCCAGCCGGGAGGAACCGCCAATGTCCGCAAATGCGCCCCGCCTAACCCGCCGTACCGTTCTGAAAACCGCCGCCGCCGCGACCTTGGCGAGCCCCGCTTTGGCGCAAACGCCGGCCTGGCCCAGCCGCCCGGTGACGCTTGTCGTGCCTTACGGGCCGGGTGCGAGCAACGACACGTTCACCCGCGCCATCGCCGAAATCCTGCAGAAGAAACTTGGCCAGCCCTTTCTGGTCGATAACCGACCCGGTGCGGGCGGCTTCACAGGCACGAATTCGGTCGCACGCGCCCAGCCCGACGGCTACACGCTGCTGGAAAGCCCCAGCAGCATCGCGGGCTACAAGCCGATCATGAAAGTGCCGATGGATCCGCTGAAGGATCTGACGCCATTGTCGATGATCGCGCGTTCGCCCGCCGCGATGGTCGTGCCGTCGTCGCTGCCGGTGAAGACGGTCAAAGAATTCGTCGAATACGCCAAGGCGAACACCGACAAGGTGTTCTACGGCTTCGCCGGCATCGGCACCACGCAGCACCAGCAGGGCGAGCTGTTCAAGACGCAGACCGGCCTAAAGATCAAAGGCGTGAACTACAAAAGCTCGGCCGACGCGCAAACCGATCTCGTTGCCGGACGCTTGGGCATGATGATCGTTTCGGTGTCGAGCACGCTGGGCCAGATCACCAGCGGCCAGCTGCGCCTGCTCGCCTACGCGGATTCGAACTACCCGCCGGGCTCGCCCGAAGCGCCGACCTTCGCCCAGGCCGGCGTGCCGGGTATGGAACCCGCGCAATTGTGGTGGTGCTTCTTCGCACCCCCCGGCCTGCCCCGCGCGCTGGCCGAGAAAATCAACGCCACGCTCAACGAAGCGATCATGGAGCCGAGCTTCGTCGCCCTGCTGCAGCGCGGCGGCGCCACGCCCGCCCCGGTCTCGATCGAGGAATTCACCACGGTCCTGAAGACCGAGATCGCGATGGTCGAACAATTCGCCAAGGAGATCGGCCCGATCAACTGATCGGGTCGTTTCCCTGCGGGCACGAAATCACCCGCGCTTTCCGGTTCCGTCCGGGAAGCGCGGGTTTTTCGTCAGGATTCTTCGGCGAAGATTTCCTCGCGCTTGCGCGACACGCCGGGCAACAGGATCGCGATCAAGATCAAGACCGCGCAGACCAGGAAGGCGGCGCTGATCGGCTGCGTGACGAAGATGCTGGGATCGCCGTTGGAGAATACCAGCGCACGGCGCATATGTTCCTCGAGCGGTGCGCCCAGCACGAAGCCCATCAGGAAGGGTGCGGGCTCGCAGCCGAGCTTCGACAACAGATAACCGAACAGACTGAGGGCCGCCAACACATAGACGTCGAAATCGCTGCCGCCCACCGTGAACACGCCGATGATCGAGAACGCGACGATCGCGGGCATCAGCAGCCGATAGGGTATGCGCAGCAGACTGACCCACACCCCGACCAGCGGCAGGTTCAGCACCACCAGCATCGCGTTGCCAACCCACATCGACGCGATCAAGCCCCAGAACAACTCGGGCCGCCGGTCGATCACGTCGGGCCCCGGCGTGATCCCGTGCAGCATCAGCGCGCCGATCATCAGCGCCATCAGCGGATTGGTCGGCAGGCCCAGCGTCAACATCGGAATGAACGAAGTCTGCGCGCCGGCGTTGTTCGCGGCCTCGGGTGCGGCCACGCCCTCGATGGCGCCTTTGCCGAAGCGCGACGGCGTGCGCGACAGGCGCTTTTCGACCATATAGGCGGCGAAGGCGGAAAGGATCGACCCCGCCCCCGGCAACGTGCCCAATGCCGAACCGAGAACCGAGCCGCGCACGATGGGCATGGCGCTGCGCCGCAGATCGTCGCGCGTGGGCATCAATGTGGTGATCTTCGCCATGCCGGAAGGTGCACGCTCGGGATCGTCGAGATTGCGCAGAATTTCGGAGATGCCGAAAATACCCAGCGCCACGGCGACGATCGACAGCCCGTCGGACATTTCGATCAGGCCCATATTGTAGCGGAACGCGCCGCTATCGACGTCGATGCCGATCAGGCCGAACAGCATGCCCGCGACGATCGCCGCCACCGCCTTCAGCATCGAGCCATGCGCAAGCGCCGTCGACGTGACGAGGCCCGTTAGGATCAGCGAAAAATACTCGGCCGGGCCGAATTGCAACGCGATCCTGGACAGCGGCACGGCGACCAAGGCGATCACGAAGGTCGCGAACGTGCCCGCGACGAACGATCCGATCGCGGCGATGGCCAGCGCCTTGCCGGCGTCGCCCTTGCGCGCCATCTGGTAGCCGTCGATCGCCGTGACCGACGACGATACCTCGCCCGGCAGATTGACCAGGATCGCCGTCGTCGAGCCGCCATATTGCGAACCGTAATAGATGCCGGCGAGCATGATCAGCGATGCGACGGGCGTCAGGTGATAAGTCACCGGCAGCAGCACCGCGACGGTCGCGGTCGGGCCGATCCCCGGCAGCACGCCGATCGCCGTGCCGATCAGCGCACCGAGCAAACAATAAAGCGCGTTGTCGAGCGACAACGCCGTGCTAAAACCGAGCGCCAGATGGTCGATGAGTTCCATGTTGGCGCCTATTGCCCCCCGAGCCACGGGCCGATCGTCGCGTAGCGCAAGCCCAGCCCCCAAATGAAGATCGCCACGCAAAGGAAGGTCAGCGATACGCCCAGCATTGCGGCAAGTCGCAAATTCACCTGACCCGACGCGCTGGCGGCGATCATCGTCGCGATGCACAACGACGGTGCTAGGCCGAGGCCACGCACCGTCGCCGCGAAGAACACGACCGCCGCGATGGTCATGATCAAACCGCGCCACGACGTGGCGTCGAACGGGACGCGCGCCGCGACCACTGCTTTCAACGCGATCGCGATGCCCAGCGTCGTCAGCAACCCGCCGAGCAGCAGCGGGAAATAGCCGGGCCCCATCGAGAATGCCGACCCGATGCGCAGATCGAACCAGGCACCGAGCGCGAAGAACAAGCCGATGGCGGCGAACACGCCGCCAGCGGCCAGATCCTGGAGATTGCCCCGTGGCGTCACGATCGCACCCGGCGCCTTACGCCGCTCAACCGGGCTTCTGCCAGGACAGCAGCGTCCCGCCGGTTTTCGGTGCCGGTGCGCCCGGCGTCGCCGCGGCGTTGGTCGCGGGCAGCGGGTATTCGTCTTCGTTGATCACGAAACCCTTCTTGGCCGCGAAATCCATGCGCGGCGGGCAGAAGATGTCGTAGAGCGAGGATTCGCCGTCGCCCGCGTCGCGGCTGGTGTGCACGACGGTCGCGGGAATGATGATGACCGACGGCGTGCCCATTTCGCCGTGATCGTCGGGCTGCCACGTATCGAGATCCGAACCCCAATTGTAGCGCATGTGGTGGATCCACTTGCCGCTAAGGGTCAGCGACGCCTGCTCGAAATCGTCGTGCCAATGCGGGCTCAACGCCTTGGTCGAGCGGCGCGTCTTGTAGTGGACGAACAGATTGACCAGCATATTGGTCGAGCGGAAGACGCGCGGCTGGATGCGATCGCCGTCCGGCTTGGCGTATTGCGCCAGCGGATAATGGCGCAAACGATAGCCGTCATAGGGTTCCGGCCACAAATCCGGCGGCGCCAGTTCCGGCGCGCCATCGGCATAGGTCGCCGCGTTCGACGCCTTCGCCATGATGTCGTCCGACGCCTTGGAGAAGATGCGCGCGACCAGACCCTTCGTCGTGGCGGTGAGCGTGCTTGCGCCCGGCGGCACGATGGTCAGCGAATCCGGCTTCGCCTCGACCTTGCGGCCGCCGGCCTCGATCGTCGCCGACGCCCCGTCGGGCGGCAGGATGATCATGTATTCTTCCGGATTGTCCGCGCGCGACAGAACCGCACCGGGCTCGACTTCCGAGACGACGACGGCGAAGTTTCCGCCGCGCGTGATCCATGTCTTCGCCTTGCCGCCGGATTCGACGAGCTGCGGCGGCATTTTGCGGAATTCGGCTTTGGTGGCTTGACGTGCGGCGATGCCGGACATGGCGGGCGACCTCTTCGACGATGGGGCTCGGCGTCCCGGCGGGCTTCGAAAAGCGCCGCCGGTCGAGCGAATGCCCGGATAGTACGAAGGCGCCCAAAGGCGGCCCATTCATATTCGGCGCTGTTTCAAAGCCTGAAACAGCGCCGCTTTTAGCGTTGCGCGCCCATCACGTTGAGGATGGCACCGGTAACGAGCGAGGCCTTGTCCGACAGCAGCCACGCAATCGATTCCGCCACTTCCTCCGGCCGTCCCGCGCGGCCCAAGGGTGTCGCCAGCGCCGCGTCCGCCATGCGATCGGCTTGGCCGGTTTTGGCGTGGATGGGCGTGTCGACCATGCCGGGCCGGATCGCGTTGACGCGGATGCCACAGCGCGCGACTTCGTTGGCGATACCCAGCGTCATCGAATCCACGGCCCCCTTAGAGCCGGCGTAATGGATGAAGCGTCCCGGCGAACCGGTCAGCGCGCCGATCGAGGACACGTT
>JAIUNH010000057.1 GCA_020161965.1 Pseudomonadota bacterium | reverse complement strand
ATCGACAAATCCACCAAAAGCGCTTCCCAAGCTTACGACGAGGGTTCGATTCCCTTCACCCGCTCCAATTTCCCCGTAAAAGCCGCTGCCAATAGCCGTCGCGTGTAATCCGCTTGCGGGTTGGCGAGCAGCGTTTCGGCGGCACCTTCCTCGACGATTTTACCGTCCTTCATCACGGCGATGCGGTCGGCCATCGCGCGCACGGTGGCAAGGTCGTGGCTGACGAAGAGATAAGCCAAGCCATGCCGCGCTTGCAGATCGCGCAGCAACTCGACGATCGCCTTTTGGATGGTGCGGTCCAGCGCCGATGTCGGTTCGTCGAGGATCACGAGTTTGGGCCGTAGCACGATCGCGCGCGCGATGGCGATGCGTTGGCGCTGCCCGCCGGAAAATTCATGCGGGAAACGCCGCCGCCAAGTTGGATCGAGACGGACTTCTTCGAGGGCCGCAGCCGCGCGCGCATCGCGTTGCGTGGCGGTGAGTGCGGGTTCGTGGACGCGCAAGCCCTCGCTCACGATCTCGCCGACGCTCATGCGCGGGGATAGCGAGCCGTAAGGGTCTTGAAAGACCATCTGCATTTTTTTACGGATCGGCCGCATCTCGGGCTTGGTCAGGCTTTGTAGATCGCGATCTTCGAACCGCACCAAGCCGGTCGCGGGGGCGAGGCGCACGATGGCGCGCGCCAATGTCGATTTTCCCGAGCCGGACTCGCCGACAAGACCGAGCGTCTCGCCTTCGCGCAACGCGATCGACACGCCATCGACCGCTTTGACCGTCAGTTTCTTGCGGCCGAACAGCCCGCGTAAAATTTCATATTCGACGCGGATGTCGTTCGCGGTCAGCACGAGGGGCGCATCGGATGCCACGGGCGTTTTGCGGCCCGCCGGTTCGGCGTCGAGCAATGCTTTGGTATACTCGTGCGCAGGTCGCGCGAAGATATCGGCGACGCTGCCCGTTTCGACGATTTCGCCATTGCGCATCACGATCACGCGCTTGGCGAAGCGGCGCACGAGACCTAGATCATGAGTGATGAACGCGATCGCCATGCCGAGTTCGCGTTGAAGGGCGGCGAGCAGGTCGAGGATTTCGGCCTGGATCGTCACGTCCAGCGCCGTTGTGGGCTCGTCCGCGACCAGCAGATCGGGCTCGTGCGCCAAGGCCATCGCGATCATCACGCGCTGGCGCTGGCCGCCGGACATTTCATGCGGATAGGAATCGAGCCGCGTTGCCGTATCGGGAATACGCACGCGATCAAGCAGCAACGCCGCTTCCTCGTATGCCGCGGCACGGGAAATCGCTTTGTGCCGGCGCAGCACTTTCACGAGCTGCGCGCCGATCGTGTAGAGCGGATCGAGCGACGTCATCGGCTCTTGGAAGATCATCGCGACCTTGCGGCCGCGAAATTCGTCGAGCCGCTTTTGCGTGGCGCCGATCAGCTCGATGCCGTTCAGTTGGGCCGAGCCCGTCACCGTGCCATTGGCGGCAAGTAATCCCAACGCCGCCAGCATCGTCTGGCTTTTGCCCGAGCCGGACTCGCCGACGATCGCCAGCGTCTCGCCTTTTCCGATCTCGAGCGACACGCGCTTGACCGCGTGCAGCTCGCCCGCCCCCGTGCGGAAGCGAATCTCAAGATCGCGTATGGCGAGGACCGGGACCACGTCAGCGATCGCGCGGATCGAGCGCGTCGCGCAACCCGTCGCCCAGGAAGTTGAGGCAGAACAGCGTGGTCGTCAGGAAGATCGCCGGGAACACCAGCAGATGCGTGTTGCCCTGGATGTTGCGCGCCCCGTCGGCGATCAGCACGCCCCAGCTCGTCATCGGTTCCTGCACGCCCAGCCCCAGGAACGACAGGAAGCTTTCCAGCAGAATGACCTTCGGCACCAGCAAGGTCGTGTAGACGACGACGGGCCCGAGCGTATTGGGGACGATATGCCGCGTCAGGATACCGGCCGCACTCACACCCAGCGTTTCGGCCGCCGCGACGAATTCGCGGCGTTTGAGGCTCAGCGTTTGGCCGCGCACGATGCGCGCCATGTCGAGCCATTCGACCGCGCCGACCGCAATGAACATCAGCACAAAATTGCGGCCGAAGAACACGACCAGCATGATGACGAAGAAGATGAAAGGCAGGGAATAGAGAACATCGACCGCGCGCATCATCAACGCGTCGATGCGCCCGCCCGCGAAACCGGCGACGGCGCCGTAGACGACGCCGATGCTGATGGCGACGAACGTTGCCAGCAAGCCGATGGCGAGGCTGACTCGGCCCGCGATCAAGGTGCGCGCCAGCAGATCGCGGCCGTTGCCGTCGGTGCCGAAGAAAAAGTAGTTCCGTTCCAATGGCACGTCGACGATCAGGCGCTTGCCACCGTCTTCGCGCGACATCACGCGCGCGACTTCGAACAGATCGGAGCGTTCGAAAAAGGCGAGCGAACGCTCGTCGATGGCGCGGGGCGCTTCCAACACGATCTTCAGCGCGTCGCCGACACGCGAAATGTCCGTGGCGCGGGCGCGCAAACGTGATGCGATGCGCTCCACGGCGGGCGCAATCAGATCTTCCGTCGGCTGGGCTTGCAGCGAGGGTGGTACACGCACGTAATCGGGATAGACGCGGTCATAGGCGTTGCCGCCCAGCATCGGGCCGAAGACGCAGGCGAAAGCGAGCAGGATCAGCATGGCGAGGCTCGCCGTCGCGGCGCGATTGCGCAGCAGGCGCGTGCGCGCATCGATCCATAGCGAGTTCCCGGCGATACTCATTCGTAGCGCACGCGCGGATCGAGCAACGCATAGAGAATGTCGACGATCAGATTGAAGACCAGCACGAACACCGCGACGACGACGACCGTGCCCATCACCAGCGTGTAGTCGCGGTTAAGTGCTCCTTCGACGAAATAGCGCCCTATGCCGGGCAGGCCGAAAATCGTTTCCACGACGACCGATCCGGTCAACAACGCGGCCGCCGTGGGGCCGAGATAGGACACGACCGGTAGCAAGGCCGCGCGCAAGCCATGCTCGGCGACATGGCGGGCCCCCAGCCCCAGCGAGCGCAGCGTGCGGATATGGTCGGCGCGCAAGGTTTCGATCATCGCCGCACGGGTCATGCGCGCGACGACGGCGATCTGCGGCAAGGCCAGCACGATCACCGGTAGGATGACGTTGCGGATGGCGCCATCGTTCCAACCGCCGACCGGCAGCCAGGCGAGGCTTAAGCCGAACACGATTTGCAAGATCGGGGCGACGACGAAATTGGGGATCGTCACGCCGGCGGTGGCGAAGCCGACGACCGCGTGATCCGCGCCCGTATTCTGGCGCATGGCCGCGTAGGCGCCGAGCGTGGCGCCCAGGATCAGCGCCAGCAGAATGGCGCCGCCGCCCAACGCCATCGACACCGGCAAGCCCTGCATCAGGATTTGCGCGACCGAGAAATCACGCATGAAGAACGAAGGGCCTAGATCGCCGCGCAGCAGATTGCCGAGATAACGCAGATATTGTTCGTGCAGCGGCAGATCGAGCCCGTAGGCGCGCTGCAAATTCTCCATGATCTTCGCCTCCAGCGGCCGTTCCAGATCGAACGGGCCGCCGGGGGCGAGGCGCATCAGGAAGAACGAGATCGTGATCACGACGAACAGCGTCGGGATCGCGCTCAAGAAGCGGCGGAAGACGAAGCCGAGCATGCGGTCGTTTCCGGCCGCTTTACCCACTCAATTCTTGATCGACACGTAACGCGACGGGTTGGCGCCGCGCAAGTTCGGGATATAGCCCTCGACCTTGTTCGAGATCAGATTGCGGTTCGAATAGAACAGCAGCCCGACATACGGGTTCTCGCGCACGACGATCGCTTCGGCGCGCGCCAGGATCTGCGCGTGCTTGCCGAGGTCGATTTCCTCGCCGGCCTGTTTCATCAAGCCGTCGAACTCGGGATTGGACCAGCGCGCGTAGTTCAGGCCCTTGCTGTCGCTCTGCAGGACGAACAGGAAGTTCTGCGGGTCGGAGTAATCGCCGATCCAGCCCAAGCGCGCGACGTCGAAATCGCCGCCATCGCGCAAATAGGCGAAATGGGTGCGCGCGTCGGTGTTGACGAAGGTCGTCTCCACGCCGATCTGCTTCCACATATCGGCGACCGCGACGGCCGAGGCGCGGTTGTTGTCGGTCGTGTTGTATCGGATCTGCACGCTCAGCTTCTTGCCGCCGGGCCCGAAGCCCGCAGCGGCGAGGAGTTTCTTGGCTTCGTCCTCGCGGTCGATCGGCGACATGGTTTTATAGTCGGCTTCGACCGGGGTGGAGACGTAGTTGCCGATCCCCGGCGGGATCCAGCCATAGGCCGGCACCATCGTTTCCTGCCACACCTGCTCGGCCAGGAATTCGCGGTCGATGACCATCGCGAGGGCCCGGCGCACGCGCGCATCGTCGAACGGCGCCTTCGTCACATTGAACGCGAAGTACCATGTGCCGAGATAGGGCGTGATTTTGACCTGATCGCCCAGACGCTGGCGCAGAAACTTGATCTGGTCGGCGGGAATATCGGTCGTGACGTGCAACTCGCCGGCGATGAAGCGGCGCGCTGCCGCCGCCAGGTCGGGATGCGGGATGAAATTGACGATGTCGATCTTCACCGCACCCGCATCATGGAAGGTCGGGTTCTTGGCGAGACGGATATGCGAATTGGGCACGTTCTCGACCAAGCGGAACGCGCCGTTGGACACGAGATTGCCGGGCTTCACGAAATCGGCACCGAAGCGCTCGACCGACGGGCGATGCACCGGCGTGCCGGACTGGTGCGTCAGCAATTCGAGGAAATAGGGCGTGGGCCGTTCCAAATCGATGCGCAGCGTGCGCGAATCGATCGCCTTCACGCCCATATCGGCGGCCGTCTTGCCTTGGCCCTTGTTGAACGCCTCGGCGTTCAGGATCGGGTAAAGGATGTTGGCGTATTTGGCGCCGGTCGCGGGGTCCATGATCCGCTTCAGCGAATATTCGAAATCACCCGCGACGACCGGATCGCCATTCGACCAGCGCGCATTGGCGCGCAAGGCGAAGGTGTAGCTCTTGCCGTCGGGCGATAGCGTCCAGCTCTCGGCCACGCCCGGCGCCACGCGGCCGCGCGCATCGTGGACGACCAAATTTTCGAACAGGTCGCGGATCAGATGCGCTTCGGAGACCGCGGAGGTCTTGTGCGGATCGAGGGTTTCGGGATCGGCGTCGTAACCGCGATTGAAAGTCACCTGCGCCGACGCGGCGGAGGCCGCGAAAACAAGCGCAAAACCGCATGCGCGCAACGCCGTCCGGATACCCATGAAACGCCCCTGTCCGTTAATTATGACGGGCAGTTTGCCATTTCCCGAGGTGACGGAAAAGCGTCAGCGGATGCCGGCGCGCATAAAACTCTGAATGAACTGGCGCTGGAACAGCAGGAAGGCGATCAGCAGGGGCCCGCAGCTCATCAGCGTTGCGGCCGTGATGACCGACCAATCGACACCTTGCTCGATCGCGGTGAACACGCGCAAACCCACGGTCAGCGGGCGCGTCTCGACCGAGTTGGTGACGATCAGCGGCCACAGGAAATTGTTCCAGTGATAGCTGACCGAGACGAGGCCGAAGGCGATATAGGTCGGCCGCGCCAGCGGCACGTAAACGCGCCACAGCGTGACCAGCACGCCGGCCCCTTCGACACGCGCCGCGTCGTCCAATTCCTTGGGCAGGCTTTTGAAGGTCTGGCGCAGCAGGAATATCCCGAAGGCGGAGGCGAAATAGGGCAGGCCGATGCCCAGGATCGTATCGACGAGGCCGAGTTGCGCCATGATCAGGTAATTCTCGACCAGCAGCACGTCGGGCATGATCATCAGCTGGACGAGGACGAGTGCAAACGCGATGTCGCGCCCGATGAATTCGAAGCGCGCGAAGGCATAGGCGGCGAGGGTGACGAGCACGAGCTGCCCGGCCAGCACCATTGTCACCAGCGCGAAGGTATTGAGGAAGTAGCGCGCGAAGGGGGCGGCGTTCCATGCCTTGACGAAATTCTCGATCGACAGCGGCGCCCATAATACGAACTTGGTCGCGTATTCGGGCGGATGGAACGCGGTCCATACGCAATAGAGCAGCGGGGCGATCCAGAAAATCGCCAACGCCCAGGCGCCGAAGGTTTCGAGCGCGCGGCCCAATCCACGTGGTGCTAGCGCTTCGCTCATCGGTAATGAATCCGCTTTTCGAGCACGACGAACTGGATCAGCGCGACGGTCCCCAGAATGGCGAGCAGCACGACCGTCAATGTCGCGGCATAGGCGACATCCCAATAGCGGAAGGCGACGTCGTAGATCATCACCAGCAGCAGCATGCTCGCGTTGTTGGGGCCGCCGGCGGTCAGCGCCACGACGTGATCGACCATGCGGAACGCGCCGATGATGGCGTTGATCAGCACGAACAACGTGGTCGGCATCAGCAGCGGGAAAGTCACGCGGCGGAAAAAAGTCCAGCGCCCGCAGCCTTCGATCGCCGCCGCCTCGGCAAGGTTCGGCGGCATCGATTGCAACGCGGCGAGATAAAAGATCATGAAGAACCCGGCTTCCTTCCAGATCGTCATCACGATCAGGCAGCCGAGCACGGTGCCGGGTTCGCCCAGCCAATTCGTGGCGCGCAGGCCGAACAACCCACGGATCTGATCGAACAGCCCGTAATCGGGCGTGTAGAAGAACAGCCAGATATTCGCGACCGCGATCATCGGCAGCACGGTCGGCGTGAAATAGGCAAGCCGCAGCCACGTGCGTCCGGCGAGCTTCTCGTTGACCCACAGCGCCATCAGCATTGCGAGGGCGACGGAAACGGGAATCGTGCCGACCGCGTACCAGAAATTATTGATCAGCGCCTGCCAGAAGACCGGGTCGTCGATCATGCCCTGGTAATTGTCGACGCCGACATAGACCGACGGGCGGTTGCGCCGCGCGGTCGAATGGAACGAATGATAAAGCGTGGCGATCGCTGGCCAATGCGTGAACGCGGCCAGCAGTACGAAAGCGGGACCCAGAAGCAGCCAGCCGTAGATCGTCGCTCTTGCTTTGCTCATGTCGGGAAAATCGGGGCGGCGTTGTCGTTACGCCGCCCCGTGGTTCCTTATCGCTGGAAGGGGCGCAGCAAGCGCTGGGCTTCGCGTTGCGCCTCGGCCATCGCGACCTGGGCGGGCTTGGCGCCCGTCAGGCCGGCTTGCAGACCGTCGTTCAGCGCCTTGGTGACGCGCTGGTTGTCGTGCGTCGACAATTCCGCCCAGGCGAGCGGCAATTGATCGCGCGCGACCGCCGCCGCCGGGAAGCCGGCGACGTAATCCTTCATGCGCTGGGTTTCGAACGCGGCCGGCGTGACCGCCACATAGCCCGTGTCGATGCCCCATTGCGCGGCGCGATCGGGCTGGGTGACGAATTTCGCGAAGGCCGTCGCCGCCGCGCGCTCGGCCGCACTCGCCTTCTTGAAGACGTAGAAATTGCCGCCGCCGGTGGGCGAGCCGCCGCGCCGGCCGAACGGCATCATGCCGACGCCGAAATCGAACTTCGCGTTGGTCTTCACGTTGGTCAGGTTGCCCGTCGTCGTCCACATGATGGCGACTTTGCGCTCGAAGAAATCGCGCGGCGTGGTGCCCCATTCGACGATGCCGGTCGGATGCACCTTGTGCTTCATCGACAGGTCCATCCAGTATTGCAGCGCCTCGACGACCTTGGGATCGTCGAAGAAGGTACGGGTACCTTCCGGGTTCATCAGGCGCACGTCGTTCTGCGTGGTCAGCGCCTGGAACAGCCAATAGGGGAAGCCCGACGCCGGGATCTGAATGCCCCATTGCGAGGTATTGCCCGCCGCATCGCGCTTGGTCAGCTTCTGCGTGATCTCGATCTGGTCGGCCCAGGTCTTCGGCGCCACGTCGGGGTTCAGGCCCGCTTCCTTGAACAATTCCTTGTTCCAGTACTGCACGATGGTGGAGCGCTGGAAGGGAATGCCCCAGGTCTTGCCCTCGGCCTGGCTGTTTTCCATGAACGCGGGATAGAAGCTCTTGATCCACGCTTGATCCGAATCGTCGAACGGCACGATGACGTCTTCGTCGATCAACGTGAACATGTCGGTCGACAGCAGGATCGCGAAATGCGGGAAGTCGTTCGACTTCAGCGCCGTCAGCGTCTTGGCGATCGTGTCCTGGTACGAGCCCGTATAGATCGGCTGCACCTTGATCGACGGGTTCTCGCGCTCGAAATCGGCGCACATCGTATCGATCAGCTTGGCGATCGGGCCGCCGACGGCGACGGGATAGAAGAAGTTGAGGCGCGTCTGGCCCTGCGCCAATGCCGGGGCGGCCAGTTTGGTCGCACCCGCCAATGCCAATCCGCCGGCGACGAAGCCGCGACGGCCGAATTTCGAAACGGTCATATCACTCTCCCTTGTTTATGCCGGCGGATCGGCGACCCGCCGCCCCGTCCGATTATCGAAGATATGTTGCGCTTCTTGTGTCCAGGCGAGGCCGATGGCCGCGCCCGCTTCGATTTTGGCTTTGCCGGGAACGCGCGCGACCAAGCGGCCCGCACCTTTGCGCGCGGCGATCAGCGTATCGGCGCCGAGATATTCGATCGACTCGACCCGCGCTTGAATCGCCCCCGGCGTTTCGTGCGGCACCACGACGATGTCTTCGGGCCGCACGCCGAGCGCGCCGGCCCCGCCTTGCGTCTCGGCGATGTGCCCCGCATCGTCGAGATCGACGACGTTCATCGGCGGCGTGCCGATGAAGCGGGCGGCGAAGATCGTCGCGGGGTTCGCGTAGAGTTCGTCCGGGGCGGCGTCCTGTTCGATGCGGCCGTCGCGCAGCAGCACGACTTGATCGGCCATCGTCATCGCTTCGACTTGATCATGGGTGACGTAGATCATCGTCATCGACAGGCGGCGTTGAAGTTCGCGGATTTCGAGGCGCATTTCGTGGCGCAATTGCGCGTCGAGATTCGATAGCGGCTCGTCCATCAAACACACCGGCGCTTGCGCGACGATGGCGCGGCCGAGTGCTACGCGCTGCTGCTGGCCGCCGGAGAGCTGGCTCGGTTTGCGGTCGAGCAGTTTGGTGAGGCCGAGCAATTCGGCCGCGCGTTCCAGCCGGCGCTTGCGCTCGGCCGCGTCCACGTGGCGCACTTCAAGACCGAAGCAGATGTTTTGCGCGACGCTGAGATGCGGGAACAGCGCATAGCTTTGGAAGACCATCGCGATGCCGCGCTTGGCGGGCGGCAAGCCGGTCACATCCTTGCCGGCGATGCGGATAGAGCCGCCGGTCGGTGTTTCCAGCCCCGCGATCAAACGCAACAAGGTGGACTTGCCGCAACCCGACGGGCCCAGCAGAACCGCGAAACTTCCCGCTTCGACTTTGAACGACACGCCGTCCAGGGCTTTGGTTGGTCCCCAGTGACGCGCGAGATTCTCGACGACGACGTCCGACATGAACTCTCCCCGCGTCGGACGTTAGCGAACCCCGATTGCGGTTTGGAGTCATATTTATGACGTCGCCAGGAGTATGCCCTTGAAACGAAACGGGCCGGTCTTGCGACCGGCCCGTCCGTAACGTCCGTCCCTTGCGGGAAGGATCGGTTACTGCACGCTTTCGCCGTGCAGCGACAGGTCGAGACCGTCGCGCTCGGCTTCTTCCGAGACGCGCAGGCCCACGATCGCATCGACGATCTTGAGCAGGATCAGCGACGCCACGCCCGAGAAGATGATCGTCGCGGCGGTCGCGTAGACCTGGATCATCAACTGGCCGGGATTGCCTTCCAGCAGGCCGGTCAGGCCTTCCGGCAGGGCTTCCGTCGCCGACAGCGCACCGGCGGCCAGCACGCCCGTCAGCAGCGCGCCGACGATGCCGCCCACGCCGTGCACGCCGAACACGTCCAGCGAGTCGTCGTAGCCCAGTGCCTTCTTGAGCGAGGTCGAGGCCCAGAAGCAGACCACGCCCGAGACCACGCCGATGACCAGCGAACCGCCGGGCGTCACGAAGCCCGCGGCCGGGGTGATCGCGACGAGGCCGGCGACGGCGCCCGAGATCACGCCCAGGACCGACGGCTTACCGCGCGTCGCCCATTCGGCGAACATCCACGACAGGGCGGCGGCACCCGTGGCGACCTGCGTCGCCAGCATGGCCATGCCCGCACGGCCGCCGGCGGCGGCGGCGGAACCGGCATTGAAGCCGAACCAGCCCACCCACAGCAGCGAGGCGCCGATCACGGCGAGCACCAGGTTGAACGGCGAGAAGTTCTCCGTGCCGTAGCCCTTGCGCTTGCCGATGACGATCGCGGCCACCAGGCCCGCGATGCCGGCGTTGATGTGCACGACCGTGCCGCCCGCGAAGTCGAGCGCGCCCAGGCCGAACAGCCAGCCATTCGGATGCCAGACCCAATGCGCGATCGGCGCGTAGACCAGGATCGACCACAGGCCGATGAACCACAGCAGCGCCGAGAACTTGAAGCGGTCGGCGAAGGCGCCGCAGATCAGGGCGGGCGTGATGATCGCGAAGGTCATTTGGAACATGACGAACACGACTTCGGGGATCGTGAAGGCGACGGCACCGTCGCCCGAGCCCAGCGTGAAGGGCTTGTCCCAGGTCATGCCCGACAGGAAGACGCGCGAGAAATCGCCGATGAAGGCCCCACCTTCACCGAAGGCGAGCGAGTAGCCGACGACCATCCACAACACCGAAATCAGCGCCGTGATCGCGAAAGACTGCATCAGCGTGGCGAGCACGTTCTTCTTGCGCACCATGCCGGCATAGAACAGCGCGACGCCGGGAATGGTCATCATCAGAACGATGGCGGTGGAGGTGAGCATCCACGCCGTGTCGCCCGTATCGATCTTCGCGTCTTGCGCGAAGGCCGGTCCGGCGAAGCCCATGAACGCCGCCGCCGCAAGGGCGCCGAGCGTCGCAAGGCGGTTGGTGTTGGTCATTGTCGTCTCCTGGCTTGCCCGGACTCGACCGGGACGTTTGAAGCTTTCTTGCGGCACCCGTTTCGCCGGGCGGCGACTCATAGAGTCAAGAATCGTGCCAGGGAGAAAGCGGCCTTGTGCGACGCACAAATTACGGATTTTGCCGTTAATTCAATGGGCTGAGTCTATGCCGTGAAAATAGGCCGGACTCGATCCCAAATCCCCAAAATGACGACGGCCCGCGATGCGGGCCGTCGAAATGCCTGATTTTTAGGCGAAGTGCGAAAGATTAGAGCGCTTCGGCGTTCGTCTCGCCGGTGCGGATGCGCACGGCGTGGCTGACATCGAGCACGAAAATCTTACCGTCGCCGATCTTGCCGGTATTGGCCGATTTTTGGATCGATTCGACGACGCGCTCGACCAGCGAATCCGTCACGGCGATCTCGACCTTCACCTTCGGCAGGAAGCTGACCGAATATTCGGCGCCGCGATAGATTTCGGTTTGGCCTTTCTGACGGCCGAAGCCTTTGACCTCGGTGACCGTCAGGCCCTGCACGCCCAGTGCTGTCAACGCTTCGCGCACTTCGTCCAGCTTGAACGGCTTGATGATCGCGACGACCATTTTCATCGGAGTATCCCTTTCCCTCGGTGCTTGCCCCGGATTTGCTGTCCCGGGGGCATTGCTTTCCCCGGCATGCTGGGCGGAATGGTTCAAAAATCATGCCGCATTGCGAATTGCCGTGGCAAATGAATTCGCCCCGCGACGTGGCGCCGCGCCCGGAATCGCTGATACGCGCCCGCAGGTTCTGCTAGAAAACGCCTTATGTCGAACGTGATCGAAACCGATGTCGCGATCGTCGGCGGCGGCTTGGTCGGCCTCACGCTGGCTTTGGCCTTGGCGCGCGGCGGAATCGCCAGCGTCGTCGTCGATCCGGAGACCCCGGCCTTGCGCGCCGCCGACGCGTTCGATGGCCGCGCCTCGGCGATCGCACTCGGCTCCGTGCGCGTGCTGCAAGGGATCGGCTTGTGGCCTTCGGTCGCGCCGGACGCGTCGCCCATCCGCGATATCCGTGTGTCCGACGGCGATTCCTCGCTGTTTCTGCATTACGACCATCGCGAAATCGGCGACGAGCCGTTCGGCTATATCGTCGAAAACCGTTTCACGCGCCGTGCACTTTACGCGGCGTTGGCGATGGAACCGCGCGTCACTTTGATGGCGCCCGAAAAGGCGCTCGATGTCGCTTCGCACGCGACGCATGCGGATGTGGCGCTCGCGTCGGGACAAAGTTTGCGCGCGCGTTTGGTCGTGGCTTGCGACGGGAGGCCGTCGCCTTTACGCAAAGCCGCCGGTATCGGCACCGTGCGCTGGGATTACGAGCAATCGGGAATCGTCTGCTCGATTCGTCACGAAAAGCCGCATGACGGCATCGCGCATGAGCGTTTCCTGCCGGCGGGGCCGTTCGCGGTGCTGCCGCTCAACGATGCCGCCGACGGCACGCATCGCTCGTCGATCGTATGGACGGAGAAATCCGAGCTCGCGAAACTCTTCGCCGGTTTGCCCGAAGACGAATTCTGCGATGAGATCCACGAACGTTTCGGCTGGGGCCTCGGCAAAATCGAACTTGCGGGCCCGCGCTGGGTCTATCCGCT
>JAIUNH010000056.1 GCA_020161965.1 Pseudomonadota bacterium | reverse complement strand
TGCGCACCAGCGTGCACGAAAAGGGCTCGCTCATGGAGACCGACGACCTCGTCGCCGCCGCCACCGGCCGCCCCCTCGATGCCGGGGTGTTCAAGGCCCACCTCAAGCGCCGCTACGGCCGGGCGTAGGGCGCAAAAAAGCGGGAGAGGCCGAGCCTCTCCCGCTTCACCTCAAAGGCTGACGGGTGCCAGCCCTGCGTCAGCCCTTCTTGGCCGCCTCCACCAGCGGGCAGCCGCCGTCGGCCAGCGGGCGGAACGCCTCGTCGGCCGGAATGGTGGCGACCAGCTCGTAGATGTCCCACGGACCCTTCGAGGCTTCCGGGGTCTTCACCCGGAACAGGTACATGGGATGGGTGGCGCGGCCGTCGATGCGGACCTCACCCTTGCCGAACAGCGGATCGTCGATCGGGGTGGCGCGCATCTGCGCCATCACCTTGGGGGCGTCCTTGGTCTTGGCGTCCTTGATGGCGTTCAGATAGTGCATGGCCGAGGAATAGACGCCCGCCTGGGCGCTGGTGGGCATCTTGCCGCTGAACTTCTCGCCGAACTTCTTCGAGAACTCGCGGGTCTGGTCGTTAAGATCCCAGTAGAAGGCCTCGGTGAGCAGCAGGCCCTTGGCGGCCGGCAGGCCCATGGCCTTCACGTCGGAGGAGAAGATCAGCAGGCCGGCGAGCGCCTGGCCGCCATCGGTGATGCCGAACTCGGACGCCTGCTTGATGGCGGTGATGAGGTCGCCGCCGGCATTGGCGAGGCCGACGATCTTGGCGCCCGAGGCCTGGGCCTGGAGCAGGAAGGAGGAGAAGTCGGTGGCGGAGAGCGGATGCTTCACCCGCCCGGCCACCTTGCCGCCGGCCCGTTCCACCGCCGCCGAGGCATCACGCTCCAGCGCCGCGCCGAAGGCATAGTCGGCGACGATGAAGAACCACGGCGTGCCGCCCTGCTTGGTGATGGCCGAGCCGGTGCCGTTGGCCAGCGCCCAGGTGTCGTAGGTCCAGTGGACGGTGTTGGGCGAGCATTGTTCGCCGGTCAGCGCCGAGGTCGCCGCACCCGAGACGAGGAACACCTTGTTCTTTTCGCGCGTCACGCCGTTGACGGCGAGCGCCACGCCCGAGTTCGGCACGTCGACAATCATGTCCACGCCGTCGCGGTCGAACCACTGGCGGGCGATGTTGGAGCCGACATCCGGCTTGTTCTGGTGATCGGCCGAGACGAACTCGACCTTAAGGCCCTTGGCGGCGGCGCCGAAATCGTCGGCCGCCATGCGCGCGGCGAGCACCGAGCCCGCACCGGCGAGGTCGGTGTAGAGCGACGACATATCGGACAGCACGCCGATCTTCACGTTGGTTTGCGCCACGGCCGGGGCCGCGGCGACGGCCGCCAGGGCGACGGCCCCCAGCAGCGCGGATTTCAGTCTTTTCATGGTCGTTCTCCCTGTTTGTGGTTAGACGCCGAGATATTCGTGGAGCTTGCCCATATTCGCTTCGAGCGCGTCGTTGGCGATTTCGTCGACGACGCGGCCATGCTCCATGACGTAATGCCGATCCGCGACCGTGGCCGCGAACCGGAAATTCTGTTCGACCAGCAGGATCGTGAAGCCTTCGTTCTTCAGGCGTCTTATCGTGCGCCCGATTTGTTGGACGATGACGGGGGCAAGGCCTTCCGTCGGTTCGTCGAGCAGCAACAACTTGGCGCCGGTGCGCAAGATGCGGCCGATCGCCAGCATCTGCTGTTCGCCACCGGACAGTTTGGTGCCCTGGCTCGACAGGCGTTCCTTGAGATTGGGGAACAGCTCGAAAATCGTGTCGACCGACAAGCCGCCCGGTGCGACCGCGGGCGGCAGCAGCAGGTTTTCCTTCACGTCGAGCGAGGCGAAGATGCCGCGCTCCTCCGGGCAGAAGGCAAGACCTTGGCGCGCGATGGCGTAGGAGGGCAGGCCGATCGTCTCGGCACCCTTGAACTTCACGCTGCCCTTGCGGCTGCCGACGATGCCCATGACCGATTTCATGGTCGTGGTCTTGCCCGCACCGTTGCGGCCCAGCAGCGTCACGACCTCGCCCTCGCGGACGTGGAAATCGACGCCATGCAGAATATGGCTTTCGCCGTACCAAGCATTCAGGCCCGCAACGTTCAGCATCGCCTCAGCCATGGCCGGCTCCCATATAGGCCTGCACCACGTCCGGGTTCTTCGACACCGTCGCGTAATCGCCTTCGGCCAGAACTTCGCCGCGCGCCAGCACGGTGATCGTGTCGGAAAGATCGGCGACGACGGAAAGATTATGCTCGACCATCAACACCGTGCGCCCTTGCGCGACGCGTTTGATGAGGGCGGAAATGCGGCCCACGTCTTCGTGGCCCATGCCGGCGGTGGGCTCGTCGAGCAGCATCATCTCGGGCTCGAGGGCCAGCGTCGTCGCGATTTCCAGCGCGCGCTTGCGGCCATAGGGAAGCTCGACCGCGACCGTCGCCGCGTATTCCGACAGGCCGACCCATTCGATCAATTCGCGCGCGCGGTCGTTGTAAACGTCGAGCACCGATTGCGAGCGCCAGAAATCAAAGGAATCGCCGCGCTTGCGCTGCAGTGCCACGCGCACGTTTTCGAGCACGGAAAGATGCGGGAACACGGCCGAGATTTGGAAGGACCGCACGAGGCCGAGGCGCGCGATATCGGCGGGCTTGGTCGCCGTGATGTCGCGGCCGTTATAGGCGATCCTCCCGCGCGACGGGATCAGGAACTTGGTCAGCAGGTTGAAGCAGGTCGTCTTGCCCGCACCGTTCGGCCCGATCAGTGCGTGGATCGAATGGCGGCGCACGCGCAGTGCGACGTTGTTGACCGCGACGAAGCCCCGAAATTCCTTCGTCAGCCCATCGGTCTCGAGAATGTTATCGGCCAAAAGGCGTACTCCCTGTCAGGCGTACTTATCGTTTGTTGGGTTCAGACGTATCAGGTCGCGGGGTACCCTTGCAACCGCGTGAAGCTTGAAGACGAGAATATTTGGCGGTAATTTCGCAGGAAAGAACGTAATTCTGACAAGGGGCTTAGGGCAAAGTTAATCGAATTTTAGACGTTTTGCGGCTAACCTCGGCAGGTTGGGAACCGAGAACGGGAACCTGCCGTTTCAAAGGACCACGACGCCCGGAGAGACGGCCCGAGAAAACGGATCGAGACGCGCCATGACCACGCCCCCGAATCTGCCGCAGATCCCCGACCCGCCGGTGCCGGAAAGCCCGTGCAAGGTGGCGCTCGTCCAGATCAACAATTCCTTCTCCGGTCAGAATTACCTGCCTTACGCGTGCGGCCTGATGGAAGGCTATACGCGCAAATATTCAGGAAGGCCGGAGCGCTATTCGTTTCTGCCGCCGATCTATAAGCGCTTGCGCGTCGAAGCGGCGGTCGAACATCTGCTCGATGCCGATGTGGTCGGCTTCTCCTGCTATGTGTGGAACGAGAAACTCTCGCTCGCCGTCGCGCGCCGTTTGAAGGAACGCAAACCCGGCGTGATGATCGTGTTCGGCGGCCCGCAAGTGCCCGACCGCACCGAAGGGTTCCTGCGCGACAATCCGTTCATCGACGTGGCGGTGAACGGGGAGGGCGAGGCGCCGTTCACCAAGCTGCTGGACCGGTTCCCGTCGCGCGATTGGACCGGCATTTCCAATCTTTCCTATATAAGCGATGGTAAGTTTGTCGTGCACCCGAAGGGCAATCGTATTCGCGATCTCGCGGATCTGCCCTCGCCCTATCTCGACGGCACGTTCGACCGGTTGATGGCGGCAAACCCGCAGGAAAACTGGATCGTACTGTGGGAGACGAATCGCGGCTGTCCGTTCCAATGCACGTTCTGCGATTGGGGCTCAGCCACGCAAGCCAAGGTCTATCAATTCGATTTGGAGCGCGCCTTCGCGGAAATCGATTGGTTCGCGCTGAAGAAGATCGAGTTCATCTTCTGCTGCGACGCCAATTTCGGCATCTTGGCGCGCGACATTCAAATCGCCGAAGCCTTGGCGAAATCGAAGGAAGAGACGGGCTATCCCAAAGCCGTCTCGGTGCAAAACACCAAGAACGCGACCGAGCGCGCGTATCTCACCCAGAAGATCCTGTCGGATGCGGGCATGAACAAGGGCGTCACCTTGTCCATGCAATCGCTCGATCCGGGCACGCTCAAAGCCATCAAGCGCCAAAACATCGCGCTGGGCACCTACGAGGAATTGCAGCGCCGCTTCACGCGCGACCGGGTCGAGACCTATTCCGATCTGATCCTTGGCCTGCCGGGCGAGACCTATGATTCGTGGGTCGAAGGTGTCGCCAAGTTGATGGAGACGGGCCAGCACAACCGCATCCAGTTCAACAATCTGTCGATCCTGCCCAACGCCGAAATGGGCGATCCCGAGTATCAGAAGAAATTCGGGATGGAGACGGTCGTCAATCGCGTGGTGAATATCCACGGCGCGTTGGAGGTCGATCCCGACGGCATTTACGAAATGCAGGATCTGGTCGTCGCGACCGAAGCGATGCCGCGCCCCGATTGGCGCAAGGCGCGCGCCTTCTCGTGGATGGCGGCCCTCGTGCATTACGACAAGCTGCTGCAAGTGCCGATCCTGGTCGCGCACGCGCAATGCGGCGTGCCTTTCCGCAAATTGCTGGAAGCGTTCTTCGACGCCGATCCCGCGAAATATCCGGTATTCGGTTCGATCCGCGCCTTCTTCGACGATTACGCGATGCGCATCCAGAACGGCGAAGTCGAATACGTCTATTCGCAGGAATGGCTGGGCATTCACTGGCCGGCCGACGAGTTCGTATTCATCGATCTGGTGGTGCGCAACAAGCTTGGCGCGTTCTACGAAGAAGCTGAACGCCTGATCTTCGACATTCTTTCCGCCAGCCGCGCGTTGCTGCCGCGCGAGCGCATCGCCGATGCGTTCAAGCTGAACCGCGCGATGGTGAAGGAGCCGGGCGCGCTCGGCGATATCGAGGTGACGCTCGACAGCGATATCTATCCCTATTACCGCGCGTTGCTCGAAGGCCGCGACGAGGAGTTGCTGGTCGAGCCCGTGACCTATCGCATCGAACGCTCGAAGGAGGCGTGGCCCGCTTTCGACGATTGGTGCCGCGAAGTCGTGTGGTACGGCAACAAGAAGGGCGCTTATCTCTACGGCAACAAGGCGATGGCACGCCATCTCGCCGGACATTTCTAAGCTCGTGGCGAAGCCCGCCTATCGCCGCCTGTTGATCACCGGCGCCACGGGCGTGCTGGGGGCGGGGTTCCGCGCGCTCGCCGCCGAGTATCCCGATCGCGAATTCCATTTCGTGTCGCGCAAGGACGTGGACCTTCGCGACGGCGCCGCCACGCTCGCCCTCGTGCGCGCGGCCAAGCCCGATGCGATCCTGCATCTCGCCGCGATCTCGGGCGGCATCGAACTTGCGCGCCGCTATCCTGCGCGCATCCTGCGCGACAACGTCGCCATGACTTTCGCGGTGCTCGACGCGGCCGTTGACGCCAAAGTGCCCAAGACGGTGATGACATTGTCTTCGGGCATGTATCCGGCTTCTGCACCCCAGCCGAATTCCGAAGACCAGATCCATGACGGGCGCCCGCATGACAGCGCCTATTCCTATGCGATGGCCAAGCGTCTGATCGAACCGGCGGTGCGTGCCTATCGCGCGGAGTTCGGCATCGACGCGATCGGCCTCGTGCCGTCCGGCATTTTCGGCGAAGACGACAATTACAATCCCGACGATTGCACCTGGATCGCCGGGCTCGTGCGCCGCTTCGCCGAATGGACGCCTGCGACGGGCGATATCTCGATCTGGGGCGACGGCGCGCTGGTGCGCGAAATCACCGATGCGCGCGACATGGCGCGCGCCTATCTGTGGGCGCTCGACAATTATTCGGACGCGGCACCTTTGAACGTCGGTTGCGGCGAAGGCCATAAAATCCGCGACGTGGCGATGCTGTTGGCGGAAATTGCGGGCGTTCCCGCCGAACGCGTGAAATTCGATCCGGCGCGCGCGCGCGGCATCGACAAGCGCGTGACGGATTCCGCGCGCCTCAAGAATCTATCGGGCATGACATTCACGCCGTTGCGGGAATCCCTCGCGCGCGTTTTCGCCTGGTACAAGCGCACGCATGAAAGCGACCCCGGCGCCATTCGCCGCCAATCGCGTTTCGCGCCGGAGTGATCATGGACAATCTGCTCGACCGCTATTGGTACTACGCGATCGAAATGGCGCCGGGCGTGATCACGCCGGGCAAGCGTTTCCCCAATGTCGCGATCACGCGCGATCTGCTGTCGCGCATCGACGTGAAGGGCCAACGCTGCCTCGACATCGGCACGATGGAGGCGCTGGTGCCCGTGATCCTCGCCAAGCGCGGGGCGTCGGGCGTGGTCGCGGTCGATGGGCTCGATTTCGGCGAGAAGGTCGCGGCGGTGCGCCAAGCGCATAACGTCTCCTTCGCCTATGTGCCCGGCGTACTCTCGGGCTCGCTGGTGCGGTCGATGGAAGAACGCGTCGCGGGCGACATGACCGAGCATCGCTTCGCCGGCGGGCCCAAGCCGCGCTTGGATTTCGACGTCGTCGTGCTGTCGGGCATGCTCTATCACGTCCATTCGCCGCTGCACGTACTCGCGGCCGCGCGCAGCCTGCTGCGGCCCGGCGGGTTGATGATCGTCGAAACCGCGATCATGCCGATGGACGCCTATCTGATGCAGTGGAACTTCGCGGGCACGGGCTATGTCTACGGACCCACGGATACGTGGTTCATGACCGTGCCGCTGCTCGATCATTTCCTGCGCTTCCTCAAAATGATGCCGCTCGACGCGCGCTGGATTCCGGCGGGCCCGGGTGTGGCGCGTTTCGCCTGCGTGGCGCGCGCGGTCGATTACCGGCCGCGTCTGCCGGCGGAAACGCTGATGGAAGAAGCGCCGTGGAATCTCGAACACGCGGCTTTGCATCGCGAGAACCTGTTCCCCGATCCCAAGCTGCCGCCCGTGCCCTATACGACCGCCGCGAAGCCCGTGTACCGGCAAGGCGTGGGGTCGTGCGATCTGTTCGCGACGATGCAAGCCTCGCAGCCGCTGAACGTCACGCCGGAATTGGTCGAGCTTCGTTTGGGCGCGACAATATGAAGGATTTCACCGTCGCCGCGATGTGGCGTACGCCGATCTACCAATGGCTCGGCGGCGACCATCCGATGATGACGAGCTTGCTGGCGCCCCGTGCGGGCTACGAATTCAAACTCGATCTGCCCGCAGCCGACGATGCGGCGCGCGCCAAGGCGGAACGGGGTCTCGCTAATCTTTCCGCCAAGCTGCGCAAGGCCGTGCCCGACATCGCCGACGACGTGCTGGCGGAGTTCGTGAAATCCCGCGACCTCGAAAGCCAAGCGCAGGTCGCCGCCGCCGAGCCTGATCTCGTGTTTCCGCATTCGATGCCGTTCACCGATATGGAACGGCCGTGGATTTCGCATCTCGAGGAATTGCTGGCGCTGTTTGCACCCTTCTTCTGGCACGGCACGTCGGCCGAGCGCACCGCCTATGGCACGCCGACATGGCGGCTGGTGAAGGCGATGCTGGAAGATCCGTCGTGCCGCGCGCTGTCGGCGCATTTACGCCACACGGTCGATTGGATCGGCAAATTGTTCGATAGCCCGACGATCGCGGCCAAGACGCGCTTCATTCCGTTCGGCCACGCCTTTCCGCCTTCGGTCGAAGCGCGCGTGCGTGACGCACAAGATGCGCGTGCGGGCCGCAAGGGCTGCACCTTCCTGTTCACCAATTCATGGTTTCAGGCGGAGCCGAGCTTCGTGTTGCGCGGCGGCATGGAAACGCTGGCGGCTTACGGCAATCTCGTCAAACGCCGCCCCGATTGCCGCTTGATCCTGCGCACCAAATTGCCGGTGTCGATCTTCGGGCCGGGCTTCGGCGATTTCGTCCGCGCCTTGCCGAATGTCGAGATCGTCGACGGCAAGCTCGACTATCCCGATTTCGTCGATCTGTTTTTGCGCGCCGATGCGTTCCTCCTGCCGTCGTGCGGGCTTCACACCGTCTCATTGCTCGAAGGCATGGCTTCGGGCACGGCGGTGATCGCGTCGGACGCGCCGGCGGTCGATGAATTCGTGACCCATGGCGAAACCGGGCTTGCCGTCGAAGGGCGGCGCAAGATGTCGTGGTACGACGAGCACGGCTTTCTGCGGCAAACATTCGAGCCGTTGAAGAAGGATTTCGACGCGAGCTTCGCCGCCAATCTCGAAGCGGCGATGGATCGTGTGGCGGGCGACGCCGCATATCGCGTGAAATTGGGGCGTGCGGCTTTCGCCCATGTGCGCCAAAATCACGCCATGGAACCTTGGATCGGCGGCTTCGGCCAATTGCTCGACGACGTGCGCGAGCGCTTGCGATGAGCGGCGGCGCGTTCGATCCGTTGACGATGCTGGGGCGCGGCGGCTTCGATACGCACGCGACACTCGATCTGCGCGGCCTCAAGCGCGACGACGCGCTCGAGAAGCTCAAAGCACTTATCGACACCCATGCCGCACCGGCCCCGCATCGTTATGCGGTGCTGATCGATCCGGCGACACCGGGCGGCGGGGAGACGTTGTTCCAGCCGGTCGGGCGCTATCTGCTCGACGCCAAGCGCGCGGGCAAGATCTTCGCCGTGACGCCGCTCGCCGATCCGCCGGGCGGCGGTTTCGCGATCGATCTGGGGGAAGCGTGAGCGTCGACCAAGCCGCCGTCGCCGAATTGGCGATGCGCTTGGCCGAGAATTTCGGCAGTCATTCGAAACTGGTCGAGTTGGTCGCGCGCGCGGCGCGGACCGGCGACGAACACGTCGCCGCCCAGGCGTGGGACGAGATCGGCAAATTGCCGCCCGATATCCGCGCCGCGATCGCGAAATGGCTCGCCGAATCCCGGCCTGCGCCGGCGAACGATCGTTAGGCTTAGACCTTCACGCCGATCGGGCAGGACACGCCCGTTCCGCCCAGGCCGCAATAACCCGCCGGGTTCTTGGCGAGATATTGCTGGTGATAGGCCTCGGCGTAATAGAACGGGCCCGCATCGACGATCTCGGTCGTGATCGGGCCGTAGCCGGCCTTCGCCAGTGCCGCGCCGAACGCCGCCTTCGACGCTTCGGCGGCCGTGCGCTGTTCGGGGCTGTTCACGTAGATGCCCGAACGATATTGCGTGCCGACATCGTTGCCCTGGCGCATGCCTTGCGTCGGGTCGTGGCTTTCCCAGAACGTCTTCAGCACGTTTTCGAGGCTGAGGCGCGCAGGATCGAAGGCGACCAGCACGACCTCGTTATGGCCGGTGGCGCCGGAGCACACTTCTTCGTAGGTCGGGTTCTTGGTGTAGCCAGCGGCGTAGCCCACGGCGGTCGAAACGGCGCCGGGCAATTGCCAGAACTTACGTTCCGCACCCCAGAAGCAACCCAAACCCACGACGATCGTTTCCGTGCCCGCCGGGAAGGGCGGCTTCAACGGCGTGCCGAGCACGAAATGGCGGGTGGGAACGGCGATCGCTTCGTCGCGTCCGGGCAGCGCCTCGGCCGGCGACGGCATCACGGCTTTTTTGCGGGCGAAGAGATACATGGGGGACCTCGCTTTCGCCGGATAGTTCGCCGGCGCGGCCCCGAAGGTTACAGGCCCTTGAGGTGCCGGTCGATACGCATACGCTCGCCGTCCGACACCGCGACATCGAAGCTGTGGCGCAACGACATCATGGTTTCGAGTTGCTTCATCGATCCGAAGATGCGCCCGGCCGCGAGCTGGCGGGCGACCGCACCCATGTGCTTGGGCGCGTCGATGAACACTTGGTGGGCGAGCAATACGGGTTTGCCCTCATGCGTGCCCAGCGTCACGAACCACTGGGCGACGGAATTCGAGCCGATGAAAATGCGATCGTTGATCAGCGTGCGCGGCGCCTCCGGCGTTGCCGGGGCGGTGGCTTGGGGGCTGTGCGGGGCGGGCGTGTTTTCCATCGGCATGTTCCGTTCGACTCGTAGAGTGCTGACCTGCGAGTCAATTTGAGGGCTGCCGGTGAATCAAGCGTTAAACTCGGGCGCGGAAATTAGACGCTGCGCGCTTTAATTGTTAAAGCGTGACGGAATGTAAAAATTGCGTCACGCGGAATCGCGATTTGCATCGCTTTCCGAAGATTGGACGCTACGATTTGCTGCGTTGGAAAAAAGCCGCGAACCGATTGGGTTCGAAGGGGCCGGATGGTGGGCGCTGCAGGGATTGAACCTGCGACCCCTGCCGTGTGAAAGCAGTGCTCTCCCGCTGAGCTAAGCGCCCGTCGCCATCGGCCAAAAGCGGCGGTGGGGCAGGGGTATAGGGCGGGCGTTACCAACTGTCAAGGAACCGGCCCTTGGCGGCGGACGGAAATGCCCTATCTTATGGACATGCTTAAGGGACTCCGCCCCGCCGCCCTGGGTTTGGCCGCCGCCTTGTTCGCGGCGCCGGCGGGTGCTTTCACCTCCGGCGACCGCTACGAGGTCGATTTCGACGTCACCGCCGGCGGGCGCATCGCGCATCTGACCTTGGCTTTCGCGATGGTCGGGCAAAACTACCAATTCGTCTCGCGCCAAGAATCGGCCGGAATGCTCGACTGGCTCGTCTCCTGGCGCTCGCAGACCGAAGTCACCGGCTTCTTCCGTGGCGCCGATCCGGTGCCTACGTCGTACCGCGTCGACGGCATCTTCCGCGGCAATCCGCGTAAAGTGGAGCTCGTGTTCGAGGACGGGCGAATCGTGCGCATGGACACGGTGCCCGAAGCGCGCGACGACGATCGCGACGAAGTTCCGCCGGCATTGCGCGAAGGTGCCGTCGATCCCGTCTCGGCGCTGGTCTACGCGCTGCGCAGCGTGAACGAGACCGGCAAATGCGATGCGCATGTGAAGGTGTTCGACGGTCGCCAGCGCTACGACGTGGCGTTTACCGACAAGGGCATGCAGCGCGTGGCGCGCCACAACGCGTCGAATTTCGAAGGCGAGGCGCGGGCCTGCGAATTCGAATGGATCCCGATCGCGGGGCGCAAGCGTAATCCTTCCGTGCGCGTAACGGGCGAGCAGCGCAGCGGCACGGTCTATCTCGCCCCCGTCGCCGATAGTGCGGTGTTGGCGCCGGTGCGTATCGAATTCACGCTGTGGTTCGGCACCGTGGTCGGGCATTTGCGCGACGTGCGTCGCATGCCCGCGCGCGCGGAGATCGACTAAAGCGGCCGGTGTTCGATGTCTTCGGTCTCGCGGCGCAAGGCGCGGATCGAGACATAGACTTCGATCAGGAACAGCCCCAGCGCCAGGATGACCGCGACGACCGCCGCGGCGAAGAAGCCGATCGGCACCGTGCTGGCGATGCCGCGCGATACGCCCACGACGAACAGCGCCAAAATCGCGCAGCAGGTCAGGAACGTCGATACGGTCAAGAGCGCGATCGCCGCGTTGACGACGCGCAGCCGCGTGCGTTGGATCGCCAATTCGCCGTGCCATTGGCGCATCCGCTCGGGCTCCGCCAGGCCGCGCAACTCGCGCGACAAATTGCGCGTGCGGTCGACGACGCGCGCCAAGCGCCCGGTGAAGACGCTCAGCAGAATGCCCAGACCGTTGAGCAGGAACACGGGTGCAATCGCCATCTGGATCAGATGGGCGATGCTTTCGATGGTCATGTCGCCGGTCATGCGATCAGCTCCGCGATCTGGGCGAAGTCGCGCACCAGAACATCGGCGCGCAGATTTTCGACCGGCCCCAGCGAATAGCCATAGGGCACGGCGATGAAGGGCAGGCCCGCCGCGCGCGCCGAATAGGCGTCGTTGGGCGAATCCCCGACGAAGGCGGTTTCGCCCGGCGTCGAACCCAATGCGGCCAAACCGATGCGCACATGGCGCGGATCGGGTTTGCGGAAGGGCACGTCGCCGCCGACCACGGCGCCGAAATATTTCTCGAAGCCGAGCGCCTTCAGCAATTTCGCCGTCGGCCGATCGGCCTTGTTGGTGACGATGCCGAGTTTGAGGCCTCGTTTGAGAAGCGCGTCCAGCGTCGCCTCGACGCCCGGATAGGGCTTCGAATTGCGCGCGATATCCGCCTCGTAGATTTGGAACCAGCGCGCGGTCAGCTTGTCGAGCGTGACGGCGTCGGGGGCTGGGAGCCCTGCGACCTTCCAGCCCTTCTCGATCAAGGCGCGCGCCCCATCGCCGACCAGGCCGCGCGCGGTCGCTTCGCCCAGCGCTTTGTGGCCGTTTTCGACCAGCAGCGCATCGAGGGCCGCACCGATATCGCCGGCCGTGTCGACCAGCGTGCCGTCGAGGTCGAATAGAATCGCGTTCGCGCGGAAAGGGGCTTTCATCCCTCGGATTTAGCGGGCCTTGCCACAGGTCGCAACAATTCGTGACTGGGGTCGGCGCCGGGGTATATGGAATGGTCCGACCGCCACGAATTGGATTCGCCAGAATGAGCCGAAAAATCGCCGCCATCGTGCTTGCCGCCGGTCTTGGCACGCGCATGAAATCGGCCCGGCCCAAGGCCCTGCTCGAAGTGGGTGGACGGCCGGTGATCGGCCATATCGCGGCCGAACTTGCCAAGCTGGGCGTGAGCAAAGTCGCGCTGGTTCTGGGTGCCGGCATGGACGACGTGCTCGACGCCGCGCGTGCGGCCGC
>JAIUNH010000055.1 GCA_020161965.1 Pseudomonadota bacterium | reverse complement strand
GCGGCGCGTGCTCGATCTGCCCGCGTTGCCGGTCGCTTGCGCCAGTGCGAACGGGGCGGGACTGGCGATCGCGGCGTCCTTCGCGCGCGAATTGCCGGCGGACGAAGCGGCGGCGTTGATGTCGCAGGAATCGGGACTCGCCCCGCGCTGGGTGCGGACCGATCCGGAAGCGCCGAACGCGCTCGCTCTCGTCGTGGATGCGGGCGATCCGGCTTATGCGGCCGCCCTCAACGCGGTGCGGATCGCCGAAGCGATGCTGCCCAACTAGCGTCTGAAACGAAACGGCCGGGGTTTTGCCCCGGCCGTTTTTTACTTACATCGTGGCGCCGATTTGCCACGGCACGAATTCGTTGTCGCCGTAACCAAGCGCCTCGGATTTGGATTTCTCGCCCGAAGCGACGGCCAGGATCTTCTCGAAAATCTCTTGGCCCTTCGTCTGAACCGGCACGCCGTCGACGATGTCGCCGCAATTGATGTCCATATCGTCGGGCATGCGCTTGTAGATATCGGTGTTGGTCGCGAGCTTGATCGACGGCGTGGGCTTGCAGCCATAGGCCGAGCCGCGGCCCGTGGTGAAGCACAACACGTTGGCCCCACCCGCGACCTGACCGGTGGCCGAGACGGGGTCGTAGCCCGGCGTGTCCATGAACACGAAGCCCTTCGCGTCCACGCGCTCGGCATAGTGATAGACGCCGCGCAGCGTGCGCGTCCCGCCCTTGGCGGCAGCCCCCAGCGACTTTTCCAGAATGGTCGTCAAGCCGCCGGCCTTGTTGCCGGGCGAGGGGTTGTTGTCCATCGACCCGCTATGCTTGGTCGTGTACGCCTCCCACCATTTGATGATGGAAATAAGCTTCTCGCCGACCTCGCGGCTTTCGGCGCGGCGGGTGAGAAGGTGTTCGGCGCCGTAGATCTCCGGCGTCTCGGAGAGGATTGCGGTGCCGCCCTGATCGACCAGCAGATCGACGGCCGCGCCGAGGGCCGGGTTGGCGGTGATGCCCGAATAACCGTCCGAGCCGCCGCATTGCAGGGCGAGCATCAGCTCGGAGGCGGGGATCGCCTCGCGCTTCACGGCGTTGACCGTCGGCAGCATTTCCTTGATCGCGGCGAGGCCCGCTTCGATCGTCTTCTTCGTCCCGCCGCTGTCCTGGATGTTCATCGAGCGGAACGTGGCGCTTTCGGCGATGTTGTAGGCCTTCTTCATTTCCGCGATCTGGAACACTTCGCAGCCCAGGCCGACGAGCAGGACGGCGCCCACGTTGGGGTTGGTCGCGTAGCCCCAGGCCGTGCGCTGGAGAATATCGTAGCCTTCGCCCTTCGCGGCCATGCCGCAACCGGTGCCGTGCACCAGCGGCACCACGCCGTCGACATTCGGATAGTCGTTCAGCAGGCCGGATTTGACGACCGCTTCGCCGATGAAGCGCGCGACCGAGGCCGAGCAATTCACCGAGGTGAGAATGCCGATGTAATTGCGCGTGCCCGCGCGCCCGTTGGCGCGGCGATAGCCCTGGAACGTGCGGCGCTGGTCGAGCGGGATCGGGTCCCACGGCCGCGCGTTTTCGGCATAGGCGTAGTCGCGCGCGAAGGCGGCGAATTCGCAGTTATGCACGTGCACATGCTCGCCCGGCTTCGTGTCTTGCGTCGCGAAGCCGATGATCTGGCCGAATTTCTTGAACGGCGCGCCCTTCGGCGTGAACTCGATCGCCATCTTGTGGCCGCGCATAACCTTCGCGGTCGCGATCGAGTTGTGAAGAACGGCACCGGGTTCGATCGGATCGACGGCGACGATCAGATTGTCAGACGGATCGAGATGGATCGTGCGCGGAGTGGCGGCCATGATGTTTCGTATTGCTCCCTAGATGCCGGCGTAAATTAGGCCAGCGTATTCTTGACGAAAACCCCATCCTTGAGGATGGCGGCTATGCGCTCGCCCTGACCGGTCAGGACGGAAATATCGGTAAGCGGGTTACCGTCGACGACCAGCAGATCGGCCAGCGCCCCGGGCGCCACGACGCCCAATTTGCCCTCCATCCGCAGCACTTCCGCCGCGATGGTGGTGGCCGAGGCGATGATTTCGTGTGCGGGCAAAACCCGCGCGCGGATGGCGAATTCGGTCGATTGGTGGCGATGCATTTCGCCCAACAAATCGGTGCCGAACGCCATTTTGACGCCCGCCTGCTGGAAGATTTCCAGCGATCGGAGGCCGGCGCCGCGCACATTCTCGATCTTGGCCACACTTTCGGGCGGCAGGCCCAGTGCAGCACCCTCGTTGGCCAGCGCATCGTAGGTGACGAGCGTGGGCACGACATAAGCGCCCTTCTTGGCCATCAAGGCCGCGGTGGATGCGTCGACCAGATTGCCATGTTCGATCGTGCGCACGCCAAGCTCGACCGCGCGACCGATCGCTTCGGCCGTATAAGCATGCGCGGCGACGTAGGTTTTCGATTTGTCGGTTTCCTCGACGATCGCCAAAACCTCGTCGCGCGAATAGCCGAGCCAGTCGATCGGATCGGTGGGCGAGGCGACACCGCCCGACGCCATGATCTTGATGAAATCGGCGCCGGCTTTCAGTTCTTCGCGGACGGCCTTGCGCACGGCGTCCACACCGTCGGCGACGCGCGACAGCAGGCCGATACGCGCATGGCACAGGCAGAATTCGCGGTCGTCGAAGCGTCCACGCAAATCGCCGTGACCGCCGGTCTGGCTCAGCGATTTGCCGGCGATGAACAAGCGCGGGGCGCGGAACAAGCCTTCCTCGACCGCCAGCTTCAAGCCGTAATCCGCCCCCGACGCGTCGCGCACGGAGGTGAAGCCGCGCTTCAACATCGCGTCCATCACCGCGACGGATTTCAGCGCCGTGAAGCTCGTCGGCATTGCCGCGTTGCGCGCGAGGTTCGCCATCGTCGCCACGACATGCACATGGCAATCGATCAGGCCCGGCATCAGCGTGCGGCCCTTGAGGTCGATCACGCTGGCCGATGGCGAGGCGATCGGCGTGGCCGAAACCGCGCGGATCGTATTGCCCTCGACCAGCACGAAATGGCCGGGGCGTGCCTCGGCGCTCGTGCCGTCGATCACGACGGCGTTCTTGAACAGAAGGGTATTCGTCATCGGGGTTTAGGCTAACATGTCGGGCGGTGAAGAATCGAGGGATGGCGGCGCCCAAAATGGCTTTCGACGCGCGCGAATTGGCATCGGTTCAGGGATTGGCGCAGGCCTTGGCGGCGGGGGATCCGGCCGCCTTGCCCGCGTTGCGCAGCCTGCGCTGGAATCTCGCCGCCGCCTTGCTCGACGGGTCGGCCGATCCCGAGGCTGTTGCGTCGCAACCGGGGGCGGTATCCCTGGCCGAAGCCGGGTTGACGCGCTTTCCGACCGAGCCGGCCGAGGCGGTTTTGGCAGGCCAAGCCGCCGAACGTTTCGGCGACAAAGCGCCGATGCTGGCGGCGTTGCTGCTGACTCCGCCGCAGGATTTGCCCGAAATTCCCGATCTCGCTTCGCTATCGCCGGGATTGCGCGCCGTTGCCGGTCAAGCGCTGCTGGTGGCGCCCGCCTTGTTCAGCGAGATCGGCGAGAGCGAACGCTACGCCGCGAAGCTCGAAGCGATCGTCGCGTCGTTCCATGCGGCGGTGGTCGGCCATCCGGAAGATCCCTCGCGCCTCGCATTGGGGCTGATGTTCGCCCAGCGTGCCAGCCTGCTGATGGCGTATTTCTCCACGCGAAATTTGAAGCGCATGATGCGCCTGCGCGGCGAAATCGTCGAAACCATGCTGGTCGCCGCGCGCCGTTTGCCCGCGCACGCGTCGGGCGAACGCCGGCCGGGGCCGTTGCGCTTGGGTGTGCTGACGCAAGCTTTGCGTCCGTTCACTGAAACCTATCTGGCGATCTCGCAGTTCGAGGCGAAGGATCCGGAGATCGAGCTTTCGGTTTACACGATCGATGCGGCTCCGGGCTCGATCGAGGATTTGGCGCGCGCGAAGGCGGATCGTTATGTCGTGCTCGGCGGCGATCTCGCGGCCCAGCTTGCGCGGTTACGTCAAGACGACCTCGATGCGATCGCGATCCATTCGAATATCTCGGCGGTGGTTAATCCGGTGGCGCTGCTCGCCGCGTGCCGCTTGGCGCGGGTGCAGATCGTTTCGACCGCCACGCCGACGACCGGCGGCTTCGCATCCGGCGACGCGTATTTCTCGGGTGCGGATAACGAGCCGGGCGAATATCCGCAAAGCGACTATGTCGAAACGCTCTATCGCGCGCCCGGATTCATCAACTACTACGCCTTTCAGCACGACCAGGATGCGCCGACGGCCGCACCGACGCGCGCCGCCTTGGGCTTGCCCGACGGTGTGTCCGTATTTTTCTCCGGCGCCAATTTCTTCAAGCTGGGGCCGGAGCTGACGGCCTTGTGGACGCGTCTGCTGGCCGAGGTGCCGGAAGCGCGGCTCGTGATCATGCCTTTCGCGCCGAGCTGGTCGGCGTCGTATTTCTCGGCGCCCTTCTTTGCGCGGATCGAGAGGCAATTCGGGGCGGCGGGCATTTCGCGTGACCGGTGGTGCGCGGTGCCGCCCGTGCCCACGCGCGCCGATCTGCATCGCATCGCCGCCTTGTGCGACGTCTATCTCGACGCGCACCCATTCTCGGGTGCTTGCTCGCTGATCGATCCGTTGAGCGTGGGCTTGCCCATCGTCACGCTGGCGGGCGAACGTTTCCGTGGCCATGTCGGGGCGGCGATGCTGACGGGGGCGGGGCTGGGCGAATTCGTCGCCAAGGACGAAGACGATTACGTCGCCAAAGCCGCCGCGCTGGCGCGCGACGCGGAATTCCGCGTCGCCTCGGTCGCGAAAATCCGCGCGGCGATGTCGCCTACCTTGCCGTATTTCGACGTCGCGGCTTCGGGCAAGAAATTGGCGCACGCCGCAAAGGATTTGACGCAAGCGCGCGATGCCGCGTTCGCCGGCTTGCGCGCCAAATCGCCCGACGAATTGATCGCGACGATTTTGCATCTCGCCGACGCGGCGAAGGGCACGCCTTTGTTCCGGGCACTCACCGATCTCGAACTCGTGCGCCTGTTCGCCGTGCCCTATTTGAAGGATGTCGCGCCCGGCGGCCATGCGATCGATGTGGGCGCGTGCTTGGGCGAAACGGCGTTGCCGTTCCTCGATCTCGGCTGGTCGGCCGATCTGTTCGAACCCGATACGGCCTGCGCGCCGGCGATGGCCGAATTGGCGCGCCGCTATGGCGAGCGTATTCGCCATCACGCCATGCTGGTGACGGAAGCGAGCGGATCGGCGGCGTTTTTCCAAGCGGAGGTGGGCTTGTCCGGCCGCTCCCCGTCGCTGCTGTCGGCGACCAAGGATATGCGTAGCGTGCCCGCGACGCGGCTCGACGATTTCGCCGCCGCGAAAGAACTGACCCAAGTCGATTGGCTGAAGGCCGATTGCGAAGGTTACGATTTCGACGCGCTGCTCAGCCATGATTACGCGAAATTGCCGCCGCGTTTGGCGCTCGCCGAATTCTCGACGGCGCATCCGCGCCAAGCGGACGACGCGTTGCCCAAGACGCTCGCCGCGATGCGCGAGCGCGGCTATGGCGCGCTGATTTTCAGCTACGAGGATGCGGGCAATTTCCATCGCCGCGTCTGGGATTATTGGTGCATCGGCCTGACGAGCGAAGCGCCGGTTGCGTGCGCCGAAGGCCACGCGCACGGGAACATCCTGTTCTTCCGTCTCGACGACGCTGAGTTCCTGGCGCGCACGGCGATGACGCTGGCCGAATTGCTGCCTGCCGAAACGCGCACGAAATTCCTGGCATGAAGATCGCGTTGATCACCGGGGCGGGCGGGCAAGACGGGCGTTTGCTCTCGCGCCTGTTGCTGGCCGATCATTGGGACATCGTCGGCCTCGTGCGGCGCGAAGATTCTGTCGTCGAACCCGGTGTACGAAAAATCGTCTGCGATGTCGGCGACGGCAAGGCGTTGCGCGAAACGCTCGACGGCGTGCGCCCCGCGCGCGTGTTCCATTTGGCGGCGGCGCATCATTCGTCGGAAGGCGGCGCGGGGGATAAATCCGCCGAAGTTGCCGCGATGATCCGCGTCAATTTCGAAGCGGCGGCCACGCTGCTCGACTGGATCGCGGCGAAGAGCCGGACGACGCGCGCGGTGTTCGCCGGTTCGTCGCAAATGTATCAAGCGCAGGGCGCCGATTTGATCGTCGACGAGACGACGACGGCGAGCCCGCGGACCTTCTATGGCCATACCAAGGTTTGGACGCGCGATCTCGTGCGCCATGCGCGCGAGCGTTTGGGATTGCACGCGAGCTTCGCCGTGCTGTTCAATCACGAAAGCGAATTGCGGGGCCCGAGCTATGTCACTCGCAAAATCGTCGATGCGGCCGTGTCGGGCGCATCGCTCGAGCTTATGAATATCGGCGGTCGTGCGGATTGGTCCGCCGCGCGCGATATCGTCGCCGCCTTGGCCGCGATGGCCGAACGCGCGAGCCCCGGCGAGTATGTGCTGGGTTCGGGCGAAGCGCATCGCGTGCGCGATTGGGTCGAACTTGCCTATGCGCGAATGGGCCGCGATCCCGCTTCGGTGACAGCCAAAAACGACGCGCCGAATTTCATTCCGATCGCCAATCCGCGCAAAGCCATGCTCGACGGCGTGTGGCGCCCGCAACGCGCGTTTCACGCGTTGGTCGAAAACATGACCGACGCTATTTCCGGAACGCAAAGCCCCGCGACCGACCGGCATTGACCAGCAGCGTGCCGTCGTCGCGCAATTGCGCGTCGTATACGCGCGGATACCAGCCATCGCGCGCGCGAATGCGGAAGCTCGATCTCGCCAACGGCTCCAGATCCGCCATGACGCCGCCGCGCAACGGCCCGTCGATGCGCAACGCGGCACCGTCGATCGTGTAGCTCGCCCCCAGTTCCGCATGGCGCCACACACCGTCGAGGCCTTTGGGTAATTCGCCCGGCGTTTCGATGCGGCGATAGGCGATGCGATTGCCGTTGGCGCCGATCACGCCGCCGCCGTCCCAGCGAAACGCGAAACCGCCGCGCAGCGCATTGCCTTCGATATCGAGCGGGAACGTTCCGCCATGCTGGCGCGCGACGGCGAAACCGTCTTGCGCCAGAAGTTCGAGCGACAAGCCGCCATCTTCCGACAGATAGGTGTCGGGCACGATCGCATCGGCCCTCAGGCGGATCGCGTCGGGATCGAGGCCGCGCGCGCGATCCAGGATTTCGCGCGCGACCAGCCAGGGCTGGAAGCGATCGGAATTGGCGATCACGATCACGGTCAAATCTTCGGCCGGCACGCGGATGAACTCGGTCAGGAAACCCGGCATCAAACCGCCATGGCCGATCGTATCGAGCCCGCGCCACGGCGAAACCTGAATGCCGCTGGCGTAGAAATTCTGTGCGCCGTTCGTGAAAGGGCGTTGCGCGCAAATCGCGTCGAGCAATTCGCCGCCGATCTTCTTGGTCGACCAGTTGCGCGCCCATTCGATCATGTCGTCGAGGCTCGCCCGCATGCCGCCTTCGCCGCCGCCGGGCCACGCATCGATCGCGCGGATCAGTCTGTCGTCGCGCACCAGATAGCCGGTGCCGAAGCCGGGGATCACCTCGTCTTGGCGCGTGCCCAGGCGCGCCGTTTTCATGCCGACGGGTGCAAGGATGCGATCCCGGAGAATCTCGGCAAAGGATTTGCCTTCGATGCGTTCGGCCGCGTCGTGCAGATAGGCAAAATTGGTGTTGCAGTACGCGAAGTCAGTGCCCGGTTTGAAGTTGCGCGCCGATTGGCGGCGCACCAGGTCGAGCAATGCGGCGCGGGGGGCGGGGGCCGACAGATCGCCACCGCCCAGCGCATAGGTCTCCATGATCTCGGGCAGGCCCGAGGCGTTGTGCATCAGATGGCGATAGGTGATGCCGGGCTGTACTTCGCCATCGAGATCAATGCGGCCTTCTTGGGCGAGCATATGCAGCGCCAAGCAGGTGAATTGCTTGGTGACGGAGGCGACCGTCATCACCGTGGCGGACGATAGCGGCACGCCGAGTTCAACGCTGGCGAGCCCGAACGTCTCGCGCAGGACGATATCCGTACCGCGCACGATACCGATCGCCGCCCCCGGCCAGCCCGGCCGATCCAGACGTTCGCGAACGGTTCGAACGGCGTTTACCAAGTTCGTATCAGCGATCATGGATTTCCGGTTTGCCGCATCGCGGTCGTTTGAAATTCGATTGCTTAGGACCTTGGGCTGTCGCAAAGTTGCCCGCAAGGCGTTGGGAAAACCTAAGGCCGCAACCATAACAGGTCCGAACAGGAGAGTATCATCATGACGATCACGGCTTCCCGCAAGACGGGTCGCGCCGCGTTGTTCGCCGCCGCCGCGTTCGCGGTATTGGCGGCTGTGGCGCCCGCCCCGGCGGACGCGCAGATCTTCCGCTACGGCTCGGCGAACGACATTCTCGGCCTCGATCCGCACGCCAATAACCACGGCGTGACGAATGCGATGAAGTCGAACATGTACGATCCGCTGGTGCGCCGTAATTTCGACGGCTCGCTCCAGCCCGGTCTCGCCGAAAGCTGGACGCAGACCAACCCGACGACTTGGCGCTTCAACCTGCGCCGCAACGTGCGCTTCCACGGCGGCCAGCCCTTCACCGCCGACGACGTGATCGCGTCGTTCGAGCGCGTGCGCCAGCAGACGTCGGACATGAGCTACACGGTCGTGTCGATCGAGCGCGTCGAGAAGGTCGACGAGAACACCGTCAACATCATCACCAAGGGGCCGAACCCGGTTCTGCTCCAGGATTTGACGCTGTTCTTCATCATGAGCAAGCCGTGGCTCGACGCCAACAACGCGATGGTCGTGTCGCGTTCGGGCCAGCCCGGTGCGGCGACCAATTTCGCCAATCTCAACGTCAACGGCACGGGACCGTTCCGCTTCGTCGAGCGCGTGGCCGACGAGCGCACGGTGATGGAAATCAACCCGAACGCCTGGGATCCCGCGACCGCGACGGGCATTACCCGCGCGATTTGGCGCCCGGTCGCCAACCCGGCGACGCGCGTCGCCGCCGTGCGTTCGCGCGAACTCGATCTGATGTACCCGGTCCCGCTGCAGGACGTGAACGCGCTGCGCCAGCTCAGCGATCTTCGCGTCGTGCAAGGGCCGACGGCGCGTACCGTTTATTTCGCTTTCGACACGGTGCGCGACAATCTGCTCGACCAGCCGAACGTCAAGAACCCGCTGAAGGATGCGCGCGTGCGCCGCGCGATCTATCAGGCGATCAACAGCCAGGCGCTGATGCGCGTCACGATGCGCGGCTTCGGCCAAGCGTCGGGGCTGATCATTGCGCCGCAGGTCCAGGGCTGGGATCAGGAATCGAACCAGCGTCTGCCCTATGATCAAGCCGCGTCGCGCAAGCTGCTGGCGGAGGCGGGCTATCCCAACGGCGTGACTGTGCCGTTCCATTGCCCGAACAACCGCTACATCAACGACGAGGATCTGTGCACCGCCGTCGTCTCGATGCTGGCGCAAGTCGGCATTACCGCGCGCCTCAACGCCATGCCGTTCAGCCAGTTCATCCCGGCGGGCGGCCAGGGCCAGTTCCAGTTCTATCTGCTCGGCTGGACGCCCGGCAATTTTGACATCTCCAACCCGCTGCGCGAGTTGCTGACGATGACGGACGGGGCGGGCACGTTCAACTGGGGCAAGTATCAAAATCCCCAGGTCGAAGCTTTGCGCAACCAGATCGCGACCGAAACCGACATGACCAAGCGCGCGGCCCTGTCCAAGCAAGTGTGGTCGATCATCCGCCAGGATGTGCCGATCGTTCCCTTGCATCAGGAACCGCAGGTCTTCGCGATGCTCAACGACCGCATCGCGGAGTTCAAGATGCGCGTGCAGGAAGACGTCGAGCTGCGTCACGTCCGCCTGCGCCGCTAAACGCGCAAGCCGGTTAACGCGAAGGGCCGTCCGGGACACCGGGCGGCCTTTTCGTTTTTAGACGACGTTTTTCTCCAGCATCTTGGCGCCGGTCAGCAGACGCGCGGGCGACAGGTCGCCAAGATCGAGCGTCGTATATTTGCCGTGGCGGATCAGTTCGGCGAGGCCGCGTCCGACACCGGGGCTTTGCTGGAGCCCATGGCCGGAGAAGCCATTGGCGAGCAACACGTTCGCCGTACCCGGCACGAAGCCGATCAACGCGTTCGCATCGAACATGTTCATGTCGTAATGCCCGGCCCAGGCGCGGCCGCGCTTGATCGCTTCGAATGCCGGCACGCGTGCCGCCAAAGCAGGCCAGACATATTCGTCGAAGAAATCGTAATCGACCTCGAAATCGTCGGGCGCGACGTCGGGGTCCTTGTCCTCGGGCGGCACCGTCCCGCCGATGAAGCCTTCGCCTTCCGGGCGGAAATAGACGCCGCTTGGATCGATGGTCAGCGGCACGCCGTCGATCCGCGTGCGGCATTCGAAGGTGAAGACGAAGCGCTTTTTCGCGTGGACGGGAATGTCGAAGCCGATCGCGCGCACGATTTCGCGCGTACCCGTGCCCGCCGCCAGCACGACATGTCCCGCCGAGATCGCCGTGCCGTCGGACAGGCGTAACGCCGTCGCGCGATCGCCCTTCATGTCGATTCCGGCCAAAGCGGCCTTGCGATATTCCACACCCAGCGTCCGCGCCTTGCGGCGCAACGCTTGAACGAGGCCGTAACCGTCGAACCAGCCTTCGCCCGTGCGGCCCCAGGTCCCGGCGACGAGATCGTCGGTCGCCAGCCATGGGAATTTCGCGGCGAGACCGGCGCGGTCGAAGAACGCGATATCCGCGCCCAGCGAAATTTGCAGCGCGTGGTTCTCGCGCAAAACCGCTTCGCCGCTGGACGTCGCCATGAACAGATAGCCGCCCTCGCGAAGGCCGATATCGGGGCGCTCGCCATCGACCGAAAGACGCGCGCCCAGATCGCGCAGGAATTCGATCCCGTACAGCGACAGCTTGACGTTCACGGGGGCCGAGAATTGCTGGCGGATCGACGCGGCCGAGCGGGCGGAGGCCGCGCGCTCGTAGCCGGGATCGGGCTCTAGCACCAGGATCCGGCCCTTGAAACCGGGATCGGCGGCGAGTTGATAAGCGACCGAAGAGCCGATGGCGGCCCCGCCGGCGACGACGACATCGAAAACTTCGTTCATGGCCGCCATACGTTACTGCATTGAAACGCGGTTTGCGCCGGGTTATGTGGAGGCGTCGGAATAGGGGTATTCGCCTTGATCGAGAAGCACAAATTGAAGGCCATCAGCGGTTATCCGGAATGGCTGCCGGAATTGCGCATGGTCGAGCTTTCGTGGATCGACCAGATCCGCAAGATCTTCGAAAGCTACGGCTACGCGCCGATCGAAACGCGCTCGGTCGAGCCGGTCGAAGTGCTGCTGAAGCAGGGCGACACCGACAAGGAAATCTACGCCATTCGTCGTTTGATGGCCGAAGGCGACGAGGCGACCCAGCCGCCCGAGCACGCGCTGCATTACGACATGACCGTGCCGATGGCGCGCTACGTGGCGGCGAACCTCAACGATCTGGTTTTCCCCTTCAAGCGCTATCAGATGCAGAAGGCCTGGCGCGGCGAACGCCCGCAGGAAGGCCGCTTCCGCGAATTCATCCAATGCGACGTCGATATCGTCGATACGCGCGACATTCCGCTGCATTACGACGCGGAAATGCCCGCCATCGTGTTCGAGACGCTGGACAAGCTCGGCGTGGGCGGCTCGGTCACGCGCATCAACAATCGCAAAATCCTTCAAGGCTATTACGAAGGCCTGGGCGTGGCCGATTACGGCAACGCGATGCGGATCGTCGACAAGCTCGACAAGATCGGCGTCAAAGGCGTGTCGGCGATGCTGGCGTCGGAAATGTCGCTCGACGATTCGACGATCGGCAAGATCCTGGCGCTGGCCGAGATCAAGGGCACGGATGCCGGCGTCGTCGGCAAGGTCGAGGCGCTGGGCGTGAAATCGCAAGTCCTCGAGCAAGGCCTGTCGGAACTCGGCTTCGTGATGGGCGAGCTTTCGCGCTTTCCCGAAGGGTCGTTCGTCGCGGATCTGTCGATCGCGCGCGGCCTCGCCTATTACACGGGCACGGTCTACGAAACCAAGCTCACCGCGTTCCCCGATTATCCAACCGTGTGCGGCGGCGGGCGCTACGACAATCTCGTCGGCTCGCTGATCAATCGCCGCCTGCCGGGGCTCGGCATTTCGATCGGCCTCACGCGCATCTTCTGGAAGCTGCAGAAGGAAGGCGTGATCAAGCCCACGCGCAAGACGCCGACCGACGTGCTGGTCGTGTTTCCGCGTGGCGGCAACTACGCCCAGGTCGCCGCGACCGCGCGCGTGCTGCGCGGGCGCGGCTTGAAGGTCGAGCTGTGGCACGAAGAACGCAAATTGGACGCCCAGCTCAAATACGCGGGCGATAAGGGCATCCCGTTCGTGTGGTTCCCGCCGGTCGAAGCCGGCGCGCCGCACCAGGTGAAGAACATGGAAAACGGCGTGCAGTACGACGCCGACGCCGCTTCCTGGTCGCCTGAGAAGGGCTAGATTTCAGTCAAACGGCAGGAATTTTTCCTTTTATAGCAGCCACAATACGTTCCAGGGTCGCGCTGGTGCGGCCTTCTGCTTTCGCG